>CALVRQ010000102.1 GCA_944358685.1 uncultured Bacilli bacterium | reverse complement strand
TTAATTGTTGATTTATGTTTTCTTCTTTCTTTTTAGCTGACGAATTTATGATGGCTTTCTTTTTGGGAGTAATGATTGGTGTTATGGTAATAGTTTTACTAAATAGATTTTTTTGCTCGGAAACTCTTATTGATGCAGGTTTAATTTCTACTTTTTTATTTTGAGTTACATTTTTAATTTCTTTAGGCTTGATTTTCTCTTTAGGTTTTTCTTTATTTTCAGTGTTTAAAACAATGACTTTAGATGGTATTTTTTTATCAATACCTTTTGGATGTTTTATTTTATTTTGTTCTTTTATTTTTTTATAATCTATTTTTCCAATGATTGTAAAGGTGTTTGCATCACTTTCATTAGATGTATTATTTTCAATCAAGTCTATTAAAGCTTTATTCAAAATTAATATAGAAATACTATTTTTAGATATAGCCGTATTGTTTTGTTTTGTACAATAATTTAATAATTTATACAATTTATGAAAACTGATATTACTAGTGAATATGGCTTTTAAAATATTAGCTTTTGATAAGATGATTTTCTTCATAAATCCTCTCCGTTTCTAATACTTCGTTTTAAAATTTTATTTTTTCATTTAAGTAGTCTTTTAATTTTTCTACTTTAATTACATCTTGTTTCATGGTGTCTCTATCTCTTACTGTTACAGTACCATTATTAATGGTTTCATCATCTACTGTTATACAAAATGGAGTTCCAGCAATGTCCTGTCTACGATATCTTTTACCAATGTTTCCTGTTTCATCATAAGTTATCATGAAGTCTTTAGAAAGCATATCGTATACTTCTTCAGCTTTTTCTTTATGATGTTTTTTAACTAGTGATAAGATGGCTGCTTTATAAGGTGCTAGGAAAGGATGGAAGTGCATAACTTCTCTTGTGGTTCCATCTTCCAGAGTTTGATTTTCATAAGCATTACATAAAATAGCTAGAGCTAGGCGGTCGGCTCCGACGCTTGATTCAACAACGGTTGGTAATATTTTTTCATTAGTGTCTGGGTCTAGGTAACGCATTTGATTACCTGAATATTCTTCGTGTCTAGATAAGTCGTATGTACCTCTATGATGAGTTCCCCAAAGTTCATCAAAGCCAAATGGGAATCTATACTGAATATCGCAAGCGGCTTTACAATAGAAAACTAATTTTTCGTGCTCTTTAAATCTAATATCATCTTCTTTGATACCTAAACTTATTAAGAAGTTCCACGCTTTTTGTTTGTATTCTTCATAGAAATTCATGGAATCTTCATCTTTGCAGAATAGTTGGTGCTCCATCTGTTCAAATTCTATCGTTCTAAAGGTAAAGTTTCCTGGAGTAATTTCGTTTCGGAAGGCTTTACCTACTTGACCTATACCAAATGGTAGTTTAGCTCTCATAGATTTTTGAACGTTTAAAAAGTTGACAAATTCTCCTTGAGCTGTCTCACCTCTTAGATATACTTTAGATGAATCATCTTTGATAACTCCTCTACTTGTTTCAAAAAGTAGATTAAACTGTCTGATTTTAGTCCAATTTGATTTACCACATTTTGGACATTTGATACCTTGCTCGATGATATAATCATATAATTCATCATCACTCATAGAGTCGCCATCAATTTCAGGGTTATATTCTTCAATTAATTTATCGGCTCTATGTCTTGATTTACATTCTTTACAGTCGATTAGTGGGTCTGAGAAGTTTTGAACATGGCCTGATGCTTCCCAAACTCTTGGGTTCATTAAAATAGCTGCATCTACACCATAGCTGTGTTTACTTTCCATTATAAATTTTTTCCACCAAGCTTTTTTTAAATTGTTTTTAAGTTCTACACCAAGCGGGCCATAATCCCACGTATTAGCTAGTCCTCCATAGATTTCACTTCCTTGAAATATGAAACCATATTGTTTACAAACGCTCACTAATTTTTCCATTGTTAATTTTTCCATAAGTTACCTCCTAATAAAAAACTCCTAGTAATATATAAGGACGGCTTTGCCGCGGTTCCACCTTATTTATTCTAGAAGAATCACTTTAAATATATGACTCGGGGTTTCCAAGCCCGTCATCGCCTTTCAATATACATATTAATTTTATGTTTTTATTTTAATTTAGTCAATAGTTAGTTTACTAATTTTTGTAAATTTTTGATAAAACTTTTACTTTTTAAATATAAACCAGTATATCTTGAATAGTAATCATCTAAGAACCTATTGATTTCATTTTTAGATTTAGGACTAATATCAAGTTTAGATATTTTTTCAATATCAACATAGTAAAACATTCTAATTAATTTAATCGTTTTATCTGATACCATATTTTCATTTGTATAGCACTCTTTACAGACATAACCGCCACGATAACTAGATAGAGTTACAATGCCCGTTTTTTTACCACATATAGCACATGAATCAATGATATGCATTACTCCTAAATATTCTAAATATTTTAGTTCTAGAATATTCATGATTATTAATGGGTCAAATCCTTGGTTTATTTTTTTTAAGCTTTGAATTAGCAAATCAAAGATATGAGAATTATTACTTTGTTTGATAACCCCTTCACTGAGTTCTAACATATAAGCAGCATAACTGATTGAAGTTATGTCTTTTTTTAGATTCTTAAAGTTATCTAAAACGCTTACTTCTTTTAAAGTAGAAATTTTATTTTCTTTATAATAGATAATAAATGTTCCATAGGTTAGTTTTGATGAAACACTTCTTAAGGGACTTTTTATGTTTTTACACCCTTTAGCCATAACAGAGATTAAGCCTTTTTCTTTAGTAATAATATTTAAAATTTTACTTGTCTCACCATAATTTGTTTCATTTACGATTATTCCTGTTACTTCCTCTAGATTCATCTTTTTCCTCTATTTCTTTATATTTTAAATAATATTCTATTTTACCTGTTACTCTAAATAAATTCCATAAATCCTCTTTATTCATTTTTATCACCTATTATTATTTTGATGATTTATAATATTTTTTATTCAGTAAAATCGTTAAAATTAAATTCGTTTAAGTACTTTTCTCTATCGCGCCATTTATCAATAGTTTTAACATATAGTTCTAGGTATACTTTAGTTCCTAGAGTTTGTTCAAGTTCTTTTCTAGCTAGGGTACCAATTTTTTTAATCATACTGCCACCTTTGCCAATGATAATTTTTTTAAGGGAATCTCTATCAACAATAATAGCAACGTTAATAATGTTTTTATCTTTATCTTTAATAACTTTTTCCACGACACAAGTTACTGAATGTGGGACTTCTTCTTTAGTTAGCCATAATATTTTTTCTCTGACAGTTTCAGCAATCATAAACTGCATGCTTCTATTTGTTTTAATATTTTCATCAAAGTATTTTATGTTATCTGGCAAATAGTTTTTAATTACTTTGATTAATTCATCAATGTTTTTATTTTTTAAAGCAGAAATTGGAACGATTTCAGCAAAGTTATATAGATCTTTATATTCATTTATTTTTAATAATATTTCATCTTTAGATAAACCATCTATTTTATTAATAATTAAGATAACTGGTTTATTGATATCTTTAAGTCTTTCAATGATGTATTTATCACCTTTACCTAAACCGGCCCTGGCATCTATAAGTAAACATACGACATCAACATCATCAATGCTGTAGTAGGCTCCCCTATTTAATATTTGCCCAAGTTTATGAGTTGGTTTATGAATACCTGGGGTATCGACAAAGACAATTTGAGTATCATCGTCGTTATATATTCCTTGAATGATGTTTCTAGTTGTCTGGGGTTTATCTGATGTGATAGCAATTTTACTACCGATTATTTGATTTAAAAGGGTTGATTTCCCAACATTTGGCCTTCCAACAAAACTTACAAATCCACTACGCATATTTATCCTCCTATTAATACTAAAATTTTTGGCAAGAAAATGATACATCCAATAACGATGGCAGTTAATCCAAAGACTAGAACAGCAGCAGCGGCTGTATCTTTAGCTATTTTGGCTAGCGGATGAATTTCTTTAGTTACTAAATCAATAGTAGCTTCAATACTGGTATTAATAAGTTCAGTAGCAATTACTAAACCTATTATAAGAGCTAGTACTAACCATTCAGATAATGATATTTTAAATATAAAACCTGCAATAATAACTAATATAGTGGCTAGGGTGTGCACCAAGATATTTTGTTCATATTTAAAAGCATATTTTAAACCATCAATAGCATATGAAAAACTTTTAAACAATCTATGTATTCCTCTTTTTTTTAATTCATCTCTTGAGACCGTAGGCATTTAAAATCTCCTCCTGCTTTGCGAACATAATTTTTTCTTCTTCTTTTGTCATATGATCATAACCTAATAAATGAAGTAGTCCATGAATAGTTAAAAAGCCCATCTCTCTTGTTTCGCTATGCCCATACTCCTGAGCTTGAGCTTTCATTTTTGGAACACATATATATATATCACCTAAAAGTCTACCAAATTCAAAGTTAATATTAGCTTCACCATCTTCTAAGGCAAAGCTAATAACGTCAGTTTCCCTATCAATACCACGGTAATCTCTATTTAATTCAGTTATTTTTTCTCTATCGACAAAGATTACATTAAATATTACATTGTTTAAATTTTCGTGTTTTAAAGCAAAATTAATTATTTTCTTTTCTTCATCAATATCTATATTTTCATCTGTTTCATTAAATACTTCATAATTATTCATGATTATACTCCTAATTCTATTAAATTAAACATATACATAGCCATTAAAATACTACATAACACTATAATTATATTATAAACTATAGGATTTTTCAATACTGCTGGAAGATGGTTATTTATGATGTCTAAAAGTTTATAAATTCCAAATCCAAGCATTCCACCAATGATATTTAAGATGATATCGTCAATATCAAATACTCTACCAATTAATAATTGAGTAGTTTCAATTGAAGCAGATACTAGGAGAATTAGGAAAAATGTAGACCAAGGCTTTTTTAAATTTAAGTAATATGATACAAAGAATCCGTATGGAATAAACATGATGATATTACCTAAGACATTTTTTATGAATAAATTACTACCAAAGTTGTATCTAAACATTTCTTTAAATGGAATGAAATTAGAACTAGACCAACCGACATCTTGGAAGGTAACAACATAGAATAGACATAAAACATAAATTATAAATATTAAAGAAAGTAATTCTTTATAAAATACAATTTTTTGCTTATTTTTAATTAAATAGACTAGACGCATACTGATGACAATAACACTACTAATTAGAATGGTTGGCCATACTTGGCCTAATATTTCAAGCAAACTTCTTCTAATCATTTACATCACCCAATTTCTGCATAGTCAGTAATGTTTTCATAAACAGCGAAAAACATTTCTACTTCTACTATACTCTCTTTTACAGTACTTTTCAAATATTTACTGCGGATGATGTATTCTTCTTTAGAAAGGTTGTTCTTGATATCTTCTTCGGCTTTTTGTTTAGCTTTAGAGATAGCTTCTTCAACTGTTAGAATTTCATCGGTTACTTTAGTTTCTTTTTGTTTTTGTTTAACTATTTTAAATGGAATTAGATTATGTTTTAATATTTCTTTTTCTTCTATTTTTTTTGTTTTAAATTTATTAAAGGTTATTTCAAATGTATGATTTAAAAATTTGATAGCATAAACGTTTTTAGTGTTATTAGTTTCTTCTTCTTTAAAAGTGAACATTGGATATTCGGTTTTAGTAACATACCAAACTTCGGCAAAAGCTTTCCCTTCAGCTCTAACTTTGCCTTTTACTTCATCATTAAAGATGAGCTCACCATTTACAATTAAGTCACCTTTTTTGACATAGTCATTCATATCTTTGACAATATCACCTTTTTCAGCAATGACTTTTTTTAAAACTCCATCTTTTTTAGCAATTATGTTTCTTGGTGTGCTATTATCATCTTTAGTGACGATGGTTCTTTCTTCAACTCTTACGGTATATTTGGTACCATTTTCTTCAATTTCTAGCCATTCTATTTTATCTGGATACTTATTTAAGATTTTTTCTTTTATTTTATTTATTTCATTATATGATTTTTTAAAGGAGAATGTTTTGATGCCATCTTGTTTTAATTCGTTTAATAGAAGATTTCTAAGTTCTTTATTCGAATGAATAATTTCAACATTAAAAATTACATGGGTAGAGATTAAAAATAAAATAAAGGCAATTATAGTAATGATTATTATGTGCTTAGACAATTTTAGTTTTCTTTTTATTTTAATTAAACCAAAAACATCTAGTTCAGTTATTTCGTAAATGCTTTTGACTTTTAAAACTGTTTCATAGTCTTTTTTATAAATGATGATATCAGCTTGATTTGAGTCTTTATACTTTAAGGATAAAATTTCTATTTTTTTGTGTCTTAGTTTTTTGATGAACCTATTGATGTTTTTTCCTTTTATATTTAAGGAAATTTTACTAATTAACTTATCAATCATTGAAATTCAATGTTTTTAATATGTCCAAAAATTAAAAGTTCATCATTGAGTAGTTTTGAGATTGTTAGATCTTCACCTTTAATGATTACAAGACCGTTTGTAAATCTGACTATAATTTTAACATCATCAAAGTGGTCAATTTCTAAATAATTTACAATATCTATTTTATTCGTAAAAATTGTTATTTTAAATTCATTTTCTAAAATATAATTGCGCAAATGATTTAGCATGATATCACCCATATAATTTTATGGGTGATACCTTTTAAATATACTAATAAATAGTTATTACTTCATCATATACATGATATTTATAAGTCATTTTTATCACCTAAATATATTTTAAAAAAAATCTATTTAAAAAATTGTCAAAAAAAAAGCAAATGTAATTTTTTGCTTTTCTTACCAAATTATATTTTATTTTTTATCTTTGAACATTTCAGAAATAGTTGTTCCTAGGGTTGCTAAATCTTGCAAATTAGAAGGAACAATTATTTTGGTTGCTTGACCATTAGCCATATTAGCTAGGGCATCAAAACTTCTTAGGGTTAGAACTGACTTATCAGCTCCAGCTTCTTTTAAATTTCTAATAGCTGTTGCTTCTGCTTCACTTCTTTTTAGTATAGCTTCAGCTTCACCTTCGGCTTTTTTAATTTGAGCTTCTTTAGCTGCTTCAGCTTGTAAAATTAAGCTTTCTTTATTACCTTCAGCAATTAAGACACTTGATTTCTTTTCACCTTCTGCTTGTAAGATTTTTTCTCTTCTTTCTCTTTCAGCTCGCATTTGTTTTTCCATAGCTTCTTGAATATCATGAGGTGGTAGAATATTTTTAACTTCGACACGATTTATTTTAATTCCCCAAGGATCAGTTGCTTCATCTAAAATAGAACGCATTTTAGAGTTAATAATATCTCTAGATGTTAAAGTTTGGTCTAATTCTAATTCACCAATAATATTTCTAAGAGTAGTAGCTGTTAAATTTTCAATAGCACTAATTGGATTTTCAACACCGTATGTGTATAGTTTGGGATCGGTTATTTGAAAATAGACAACAGTATCTATTTGCATAGTTACATTATCTTTAGTGATAACTGGTTGTGGTGGGAAATCTTTAACCTTTTCTTTTAAACTGATAACTCCAGCTACTCTATCAACAAATGGAATTTTAACGTGAAGGCCATTTGTCCAAGTTGCATAATAAGACCCTAAGCGTTCGATGATATAACACATAGATTGTGGCACAACTTTAATATTTGGTATAACAATTACTAAAACTAAAACTAAAATAACAATAAGTACTGACATATTACTCTCCTATCTTTTCAACTTTTATTTTTACCCCTTTTATTTCTAATACTTTAACTAAATCACCTTTTTTGATGGCTTTGTCAGCATAAGCAGTCCATTTTTTTCCATCAACCTTAACTTCGCCATCTTCATTTTTACCAATTTTTTCAGTAACAACACCTTTCATGCCAATAATTCTATCAATGTTGGTTCTAACTTTGTGTTGTTTTATAAATTTGGTTAAAAATGGCTTGGTGGTAATTAATAATATGACACCAGCTATGACAAAAATGCCAAACTGAAGTATATAATTATCGACATATAGCGAGACTATAAGTGATAAAATACCACTGGCAACAAACCAAATGGTTGTTAAATTAATTGTTGTGATTTCTATTAAAGCAAGTAAAATAACGATAATTAACCATACTACCCATTGTTCCAAACTTATCTCCTCCTACTTATATAGTATAGCATAGTGCCAATGAAATTACAATAAAAGCACCAAATACTTTTCGGTGCTTTAAAAGTTTTTACGTAAAATTATTTATCTTGTTCTTCCTTTAGATTGAGTGTATTGTTCAGCGACTTGATCTTTAGCATCATCAAATGATAATGACCCATTGCTATTTAAAAATTTTTCATAAGCCTCTTGTCCAATTTTTGCTCTAGTATCATTATCAAAACCCATATTAAAGTCCTCATTAGTCATAGGTGAATTTTTCCAACTAGCATTTAATCCATTATCTCCAACTGTAAATGTTCCTGGATAATCTGGATTAGTTGATTCTAAAACTACAGATTCTTCTTTTGGAGTTTTAACTTGTTCACTATCAAAATCTGCAAGCTCATCAGCTAATGAAGATTCTTGAGTTTGTGGTATAACTACCTTTGGTTTAATTGCTCTAGTAACAGTTGTTTTTTTCTCCTTTGGTGTTTCCTCTTCTGCTTGATTAGAAGTATTTTTAGCTTTAGCAACTTCTTTTTTTGCCTTCGCAACTTCTTTTTTTGCAGAAGCTTTAGCCATTTCAGATTTTTTCTTCGCATCTGCTTTTTTATCTTCAAATTCTTTTTCTAATTCTTTAGTAATTTCATCTATTCTTTTTCTAGCAGCTAATGTTTTAGAATCTACTTTTTTTGTTTCCGTTTTTCTTTTTGGTTGATAATCTGGATCTGTCAACTGCCCAATAATATCATCCATTTCATCAATTTTATCATTAGCCTCTTTACTTTCATTATTTAAAGAATTTACTTGAATACGAGCCTTTTTATTTTCAGTATTTAATGTTGCTGTTTCCTTATTGCGTTCTGTAATTTCTTGTTTTAACTCAGCAACTTTATCACGGTTTAGTTTAATTCTTGTATTCCTATCCTCAATCTCTATTCTTAAATTACTTATTGTTGCTTGACGTTCAGCCTCCTCAGCTTGAGTTATTCTCTTAATAGTCTCAGCTTGATCTAATCTAATACTAGCAAAATCTGTACCTTTAAGCATAGTACCATCTTCATTTTTCTTTTCAACTTCTTCTTTAGAAAATGAATGGAAATATTCTTGCCATGTATTAAATCTGATTAAATCACCATACTGTTTTCTAGATTCTTTTAAGTGATCATTATCTGAAACTTTAGGCTTTGTTTCTTCTTTAACAGCATCTTCTGCATAACCATTATTAAGACTAGGTATATTAATATCTAAATCAATTGGAGTTGACGTCGGAACAACTATTGATTCATCCTTCTTAACCTTCGGCTCTACAGTAGGTATAACCTCTGTACTTTGATTACTAGCAAATATTTTCTTAGGGAAGATTGTTTTTATAGTTTTTTTCTCAACTTCAGGCTCCTGAGTACTTTCAGGCACTGCAGTCACAGCAACAGGCTCCATCTCCACAGGTGCTGGACTTCCAAAAATTGTCGGTGCTACAGTTGGTTCAACCACCTTTTTAGGTTCTTCTACAATTGTAACTGGCTCAACAGTTTTAACTGGTTCTGGAGTCAAAGTTACGTTTGGAATCTGAGGATCAAGTGCTTTTTCGGGTTCAACAGTTTGCATTTCTCTTTCATTAATTTTATCAAGTATTTTAGGAACAAAAAACTTAGCACCAGGAGCATGAGAAACAACCGTAACAGTTCCATCTATAACTTTTTGAAAAAGTTTTTTCAAAACGCCAATTCTCTTATGATTTAATTTTATTAAGTTGTCTTCATTTAACTCTGCTTGTATTTCTTTATTTTTATCCATTATAATCACTCCTCATTTCTAATAATTTCACGCATTACTTCTTTAACATCTTTCCATTCATCAGCTGGAATTTTATCCAACTGATATCCTTCATCGTTTTCATTTAAAACAGCTGCATGAATTGTTTCCATGTCTTTTTCATCTATTTCATTAAACGTATATAAGATGTATTTTTTTCCTGTTTTTTCTAGTTCAAAACATAGCAATACTTCTGCTTCAACTTCTTCCCCATTGGATTTTTTGACTTTAAGTATTTGTAATTTATCCATACAAACCCCTCCATTCTATTATTAATTATAACAAACGCTTTTTCATTTGACAACTTCTTTTGTCAAATACTTTACTATTTTTAACATTTTTTCTATATTTATTTTGAAACAATTTTATAAAATTAATACTAAAATATTATAAATCTTAATTTATTAAATATTTTGTCAAAATTACTTATAAATAATTTGCGCCGTACCACCACAATAAGTTGTAATTAAATCAATAACTTCACTAGCCACATCTATAAGATATTCAGCACTCGTATCTTCATTACCTTCTATAGTAATTAAAATATTTTTTGTATCTTTATTTATCGTTGTATTTATATTTTGCTCAATTTCTAATCTTTGAATAATCCCTTGTTTATCTTTATAGATATATTCGCCTTTATTTGTGTTTTTCTCCTCATTATTTTTATTTATATAATAATCATTATCATCTGCAATGCCTAAAGTTACGTCACCTTCTATTTTATCTATATCATGAATAAATATAGGTAATCTAGAATCCAAAACAACAATATTATATAAATGCATTAACTTATTTTCAGAAGATAACCGTTCACCTTTTAAAAATCTTTTTAAAATAAATTCACTAATCGGTGCATGTCTTTTCCTTTTTACTCCAATTTTTTTGTGTATTTGATTAAATCCTCTTAATATTAAATCTGTTTCAATATCAAAATTATTATATTTCTTTTTTAATGCTCTATATGCCGAATCTTTAAAATTTAAAAATTCTTGATTTTCATTACATATATCAATATTATTAATGGTCACGACAACAAATTTTAAACCTAAATCTAAAACTTCACGTTCAACATTAAATTTCATAAATCCCCCTTATTTTTATCACATAATCATTATACATATTTTCATATCAAGTTTCAATTAAATTGACAAAATTAAAACATCAAATTTATGATGTTTCAATATAAATCAAAATAATATATTTTTATTAATGATGGTATCTATATCCATTTGAAGTATCGTAAGTATTAAAGTTATTATCTTGAACCCATCTATATTGTCCATTTGTCAAATTATTAGAATTATTATAACGACTACCAGAAATTGCATTTACAAATAATGATACTATTATGAATAAAACTAAACAAAATACCATAACAAGTAAATAAATATATCCATGTTTATTTTTATCTTTAACCCCTAAATATTCGATGCCTTTAAATATATATAACATATTTAAAGTACTACCAAGTATTAAAACAACTAATCCTAAAGTACTATTTATAAACATTAAAATCATTGATATAAAAAGTGCGGCCGTCAAAATAACAGAATTAATTCCATACATTGTAAATATTTTTTTAAAACTACTACCACCTTTAAAAATAATAGAATTAACAAGATATAAAAATCCCACATAAACAAAACTATATATAATAATTCCAAATAAACTTGCAAAAAATATCTGTAAATATGGAATATGATATGAAATTAAATAAGCACTCGCTCCAAACAAACTAAATGACACATTACTTACAAATGACATCATAAATATTCCTGAAACTAAAGTTAAAATTAAGACAAAAATCAATGCTAAACTAAAGTTTTTTTCGTCAGTATATTTCTTAATTGTATCGACAGGTTTAACGAACATTCCCTTTATTACATCAAGAATATCCGCACCAATATTATGAGTGTTAACTTGTTTTTCAATCTGACAAGTACAAACCTCACCATCTTCTAATTTCCTTCCGCAATGTATACAAAACTTTGCCATTATATCGCCTCCTTAAAATCTCGAAAAAGTAGTTGCTAAACTAGACATATCTACTAATTTAAAACCATCCTTATAATCAAATGTTAAATAACATGTATCTTCATCTGATTTCTCAATATCATCATCAGATAAATAAGCTTTAGCCGCATAATCATAATCAGCCACAACTGTTACATATATATATCCTCTTTCTGTAACCGTTATTTTTTCTACATTAACATCCTTCAATTCATATTTTCTAAGCCCACTAGATTTAATAAAAAGTAAAAATTGTTTATAAGCATCTTCCAAATCACCTAAATCTGCTCCATCATATTCATAATCTGCTTTTATATCATCAAAACTTTTATCGTCAAGTGCATACTCATATAACTTATCCAAATTACTAGTAATTGCTGATTCTAAATCATCTGAATCTTTATCACTTAATTCAAAATTTTCAAAACTAAAATTGCTATTATTAACTTCTATTTTGCTACTAGCTTTAAGGCCATTTTTCAAAGTAATCTCCGCATCATATTCACCCTTAAATAAAGCAGGAATCACATATGTATCATAAGTATCATCATCATTTTCTTCCAAATACTTTTTATCAACATCTATTCCCTCTAATTTTAAAGTTGAATCTTTAAAAGTTTTAATCTTATAATTTTCTCTAACAAGCGAACTTCCTTCACTAATTTTCCAATTATCAAAAATCAAAAACTTATTTTTACTATCTTTAACTAAATAAATAGTTGTTGATAAAGGTGTTTGCCTTCCTTCAACTGTATAATTAATCTCAACCTGAGCTGACAAACCATCAGATGAAACTTCTTCAGAAACAACTTCCCAATTTACCAAATCTAAATCAGAATCATCTTCTTTATTAACCTTCTCAAACACTTCCTTAGTTGTAAATTCATTTTTTGGAATATTTATAAAATCATATACCTTATCACTATCGTCATCAACAAGCGCTAAAAAATATTCACTAGCCACTTTTGAAGGCTTAAAACTGTTACTTAAAATTACACCAACAATCACAAATAATAAAACTAAAATAATAGCTACAGCTATAATAATTATATGTTTTTTATTCAGCTTTTTTCTAGGTTTTTTAGGCAAAACAACCTTTTCTTCACTCTTTATCTCTGCACCACAAAATTCACAAAATTTAGCGCCTTCAGTATTCTTTTTACCACACTTAGGACAAAACATAAACCAAGACTCCTTTCCAACCATAATTATATCCTATCTAACAATTTTCTGCAATTATTTTTTCAAATATGAAACAAAACCATCTGTCATATCAACATCATCACCATTTACCCACATCGCTTCACCATTATAATCTAAAACAAGCTTTTCACCTTCATCCTTATCCATTATATATAAACTATTTACAAGCATATTTGCCGTCAAACTATCATTCGCAATCACAATAACACTATCATACTTATTTTCTTTCTTACTACTCTTAGGACTCACCATATAACTTCCAAACTCATCACTCTTACTCCTAGTTGCCATCGCCTTATTTTCTAAATAAACAATATCCATTACTTCATCACTATTAGGCTTATTAATACTAATTGCATATTTACCATCATCATAATAATCACCAGCTGCAATATCACCATTTTCATTAACAACATATTTTTTTATATCATTTTGTTTAAAATAATACAAAACCTCATTAGTCGCATAACTGCCAATAATACTATCAAAATTTAAAGAAATATCATCACTAAGATTATCACTATCTAACTTCTCTATATCACTTTTAAAATCATATTCCTTACCATCTTTTAAATTAGAAATTAACTCACCATCAGTAACATCAATATAACCATCTGTTTTATAATAAAGTATTTTCCCATACTCTATTAAAGACTTCTCATCTTCCGAAAGTTCACCATCAAAATCCATATCTTCATACTTTTTATATATATTATTTATTTCATCGGTTAACTTTTTATGATCAACATCATCATAAACCATAAAAGTAATAGTCTCACCATAATAATTAAATGATTCAATATATGGTTTATTCTTACCAAAAAACAAAGACCACATAACCCAAATAATCAAAATAATTATCACAAATAAAATAATATAATTTCTTTTATCAACTATCTTTTTAAGCATATTATCACCACTTAAAGTATAGCAAAAGACCTTACTATAAGCAAGGTCTATTCAATTGTATATGGATTAGACTGACTGCCATCTCCTCCAGTAATTTTGACTTCAGAAGAAAGAGTTATAGCGGGCCTGACCGCATTGTTTGCATAGCTCGCATTGTTGCCGTAGACGGTGCCATCGTTGTACACGCGGAACACGCCGCTAGAGTGGCCAGAATAAGGCGACAAAGTCCACCAACTTAAAGTTGAATCAAACATCCAATCTGAATTTTTACATGTACTATAATTATAATGATTTAAACTAAATGTTCCACACTGTTCTTTATTTGAATTGGCTCTTATATATTCACTTACCGTTGGTAAGGCTACTTTTACTTTTGATGTCGTTACTTTTTCATCACTTATTTGATCTTGCATATCATTATTATCATCAGTTACTGCACCTGCATAATACGTTCCT
>CALVRQ010000101.1 GCA_944358685.1 uncultured Bacilli bacterium | reverse complement strand
TTCATTTGACTTAACTAATTGGAATAATTCCCCGCAAGGAAAAATATTAAAATCAGATGTTATTGTCGCTAAAAATTATTTGAGCGAAAAAGAACTTAAAAATATAAATAATTTAGTAAATTTATTTTTAGATATTGCTGAAAGCAATGCGGAAAGAAATATTCCGATGAAAATGATTGCTTGGCAAAATGAAGTAGAAAACGCTTTAAAATTACTTCATTATGAAATGCTAGATAATAAGGGAAAAATATCTACTAATAAAGCTAAAGAAAAAGCTGAACAAGAATATGAAAAATATAAAATAATTCAAGATGAAAATTTTGTTTCTGATTTTGATAAATTATTGTTAGAAACAGAAAAAATAGAAAATAATAAATAAAAATAAATTTGAAAGAAAGTGATATCATGTTTGAGTTAGTTTCAAAATTTAAACCAAGTGGCGATCAACCAGAAGCTATTAAAAAATTAGTTGATGGCATTAAAAAAGGTAAAAAACAGCAAGTATTATTAGGTGCCACCGGGACTGGAAAAACTTTTACAGTTGCCAATGTTATTAAAGAAATAAATAAACCCACTTTAGTTTTAGCGCATAATAAAACTTTAGCAGGTCAACTCTATTCAGAGCTCAAAGAATTATTTCCCAACAATAAAGTGTGCTATTTCGTTAGTTATTATGATTATTACCAACCGGAAGCTTATGTCGCAAAAACCGACACTTATATTGAAAAAGATGCTTCTATTAATGATGAGATTGATGAACTTAGGCATTATGCGACTGCGTCTTTGCTTGCGCATAAAGATGTTATAGTGGTGGCTTCTGTTTCTTGTATATATGGTATTGGAGAGATAGAGGATTATAAGAAGAAGGTTTTGTTTTTAAATGTTGGAGAAACTGTTGATAGAGATAAGATTATTGAAAAGTTAATTGAGATGCTTTATGAAAGAAATAATATTGATTTAAAGCGTGGTACTTTTAGAGTACACGGTGATGTTTTAGAAGTTGTTCCAATTGGTCAGCATTCTCATGGTATTAGAGTGGAATTTTTTGGTGATGAAATTGATAGAATTAGTGAATTTGATTTAGTAACTGGAGCTTTAGTATATGACAAAAAAACTTATACACTATTTCCTGCGAGCCACTTTGTAACTAACGAAGGAAAATTAAAGATAGCTATTGAAAATATTAAGAAAGAATTAGAGGAACAGTTGGATAAATTTCAGCGTGAAAATAAGTTGCTTGAGTATCAGAGATTGAAGGAAAGGACAAATTATGATATTGAGATGCTTTCTGAGACTGGTTCTTGCAGAGGCGTTGAAAATTATTCGGCGCCACTTGCTTTGCGTAAACCTGGAGAGATGCCAACAACTTTAATTGACTTTTTTGGTGATGATTTTTTATTGGTGGTTGATGAATCACATGTTACATTACCACAAGTTAAGGCAATGTATAATGGGGATAGAATGCGTAAGCAGGCGTTAGTTGATTATGGTTTTAGACTTCCTAGTGCTCTTGATAATAGACCACTTAAGTTTGAGGAATTTGAAGGAAAAATAAAGCAGGCTATTTTTGTTTCTGCGACGCCTGGTGATTATGAAATGGAAAAGGTTCATAATAAGGTTACTGAACAAATTATTAGACCAACTGGTTTATTAGATCCTAAAATTGAAGTTAAATCTACTAAAAATCAAATTGATGATTTGGTTAGTCAGATACATAAGCAGATTGAAAAGAATGAGCGTACTTTGATTACGACTTTAACAATAAGAATGGCAGAAGAACTTTCTGTATATTTGAAAAATTTAGATATAAAAGTTGCATATTTACATAATGAAATTAAAACTTTGGAGAGAATGCAGATTATTCATGATTTAAGAGTTGGTAAATATGATGTGGTTGTTGGCATTAATTTGCTTCGTGAAGGTATTGATGTTCCAGAAGTTAGTTTAATAGCTATTATGGATGCGGATAAACAAGGATTTTTACGTAGTGAGAGAAGTTTAATTCAAACGATTGGAAGAGCTGCACGTAATGCGAATGGTAGAGTTATTATGTATGCGGATGAAATTAGTTCAGCTATGGAAAGTGCTATAAAGGAAACTAATAGACGTAGACAGATTCAAGAAGCTTATAATAAAGAGCATGGTATAGTTCCAAAGACAATTATTAAAGAGATTCGCGAAGTTATTTCTAATAATTTTGAAGTTAATGATAAGAAAAAGAAGAAAATGAGTAAGAAAGAAAAAGAACATTTAATGATTAACTTAGAACAGGAAATGAAAGAGGCTGCTAAAAATCTTGATTTTGAAAGGGCTATGGAACTTCGAGATGCTTTATTTGAGATGCAAAGTGAATAAAGATTGGATATTTTCTAATCTTTATTTTCTTTTATCTTCTTTTGTTTCTTCTTTTGGAATATGCTATAATGTAGGTGGTGAAATATATGCATAAAGGTAAGTATAATTTTATGAAGTTTATTGATTGGGTTATTCGAATTTTAGGTTATACAGTTATTTTGATGCTTATGACTTTGGTATTTAAGAATACTTTATATATTGATAATTCATGTTATGGTTTATGGTGTTTAGTGGCAGCAATTTTGATATATCTATTAAATAAAACAGTTAAACCTTTTTTGATATGGCTTACTATTCCAATTACAGGTATTACCTTAGGTTTGTTTTATCCATTTATAAATTTAATAATTTTAAAAATAGTTAGCTTTATTTTGGGTGAACATTTTAGTATTTATGGTATTTGGTTTGCGGTGTTGGTGGCTATTTCAATTTCAGTACTTAATGTTATTTTGGATATGACATTTTTTAAAAGATTAACATTTAAGGAGGACAAACATGGAACCAATAATTAATATAGGATTTATATCTATTCACTGGTATTCAATAATTTTATTTATAGCTATTTTGTTTGGTTCTAATTTAGCAATTAAAGAAGCAAAAAGACATGGCTTTGATGAAAATTTTATGGTTAATATACTTTTTTTAGTTGTTATTTTAGGTATTGTTGGTGCTAGAATTTATTATGTTATTTTTAATTTTGATTATTATAAAGATAACTTGATAGAAATTTTTAAGGTTTGGAATGGTGGACTTGCGATTCACGGAGGAATTATTGCTGGGCTTATAACTATTGCCGTGATTTGTTATAAGAAAAAAGTTAGTTTGATTAAAATTTTGGATTATTTGGTTGTTGGACTTATTATAGCTCAGGCGATCGGTAGATGGGGTAATTTCTTTAATGGTGAGGCTCATGGACCGGTTACAACACTTGCTTATTTGGAGAGTATTCATTTACCTCAATTTATTATTGATGGTATGTATATAGGTGGTAATTATTATATTCCGACATTTTTGTATGAATCAATTTGGTGTTTGTTTGGTTTTATTATTATGCTTATTTTAAGAAGAAAGAAGTTTATGAAGATTGGATATTTAACAAGTTTTTATCTAGTTTGGTATGGAATCGAACGCTTTTTTGTCGAAGGAATGAGAACTGATAGTTTAATGTTTTTGTCACTTAAAGTGGCACAGTTAGTTTCTTTAGCGATGGTGATTATCGGTATTATTTTGTTTATATATAGTTTTAAAAAGAAAATTAAATATGAAGGTGGTGATAAAGATGAGTAAATGTGTGATTATTGGTGGTGGTCCTGCTGGGATGAATGCGGCTTTATATTTAAAAAGGGCAGGTCTTGATGTTGTTATTATCGAGAAGGATGTTCCTGGTGGTGAAATGCTTAAGACAAATAAGATAGAAAATTATTTGGGCTTTTCGGAAATTGATGGTGGTGAGCTTGCTTTAAATATGAGCAAGCAGGTTAAAGATTTAGGTGTGACAATAATTAAAGATAAGGTTTTGAAAGTAAGTAAAAAAGATAGATTTGAAATTGAAATGGAGAAGGATTCTATTAGTGCAGATTATGTGATAGTAGCAACTGGGAGAACACCTAGAAAATTGAATCTTGATGGTGAGGATAAACTTTTAAATAGGGGAATTAGTTATTGTGCAGTTTGTGATGGTGCATTTTACCGTGGTCTAGATGTGGCTGTTGTCGGTGGAGGCGATAGTGCTTTAACTGAGGCTTTATATTTGTCGGATTTATGTAATAAGGTATATGTATTTGTACGTAAAGATTTAAGAGCTAATGAGATTTTACAAAATAGAGTTAAAAATAAGGATAATATTGTTGTAATGAAAAATGTCCAGGTTAGTGAGCTTGGTTATAATGATAAATTATCTAGTGTTGTTTTAAATAATGGAGAGACAATTGTTTTAAATGGATTATTTGTGGCTATAGGTGGAGTACCTGAATTAGATTTTTTAAAGAATTTAGATGTAGATATGAAAAATGATTATATTAAAACTAATGATAGAATGGAGAGTAGTATTAAGGGGTTATATGCGGCCGGTGATGTTAGATATAAGGATTTTTATCAAATTATTACGGCTGCAAGTGATGGTGCGGTGGCCGCACTTAGTATTAGAGAGGATGTTTAATGATGAAAGTGGCAGTTTTAGGTGGAGGAACTGGAATGAGTCAGTTGCTTCGAGGACTAAAAAAATTACCTTTTGATATTTCAGCTATTGTATCGGTGTGTGATGATGGAAGTAGTACAGGTAGACTTAGAGAAGAATTTCATACACCAGCAGTTGGTGATATAAGAAAAGTTTTGATTAGTTTATCTGAAAATGAGGAAGAGATAAAAAAATTGTTTGATTATAGATTTAATACATCGAGTGATTTAGATGGTCATGCGCTTGGGAATTTACTTTTGACTGGAGCGGCTGAAATTACTGGTAATGTATCTGATGGAATTGAGCTTGTAAATTCACTTTTGAAATTAAAAGGTAAGGTTATTCCGCTTACAGAAGATGATGTTACTTTGATGGGGAAGATGGCTAGTGGTAATGTAGTTATGGGTGAACACCTTATTACGGAATATGATGATAGAATAAAGGAAGTATACTATAAGGAAACTCCAGAAGTTAATCCAGATGTTTTGAAAGCAATTAAAGAGGCGGATGCAATTATACTTAGTATGGGAAGTTTGTTTACAAGTATTATTCCTAATTTGCTTTGTCGTGAGGTTAAAAGAGAGATTGATAATAGTAAGGCTAAAATTATTTATGTCTGTAATATTATGACGCAACCTGGTGAGACGGATAATTTTACGGTGGGTGACCATGTGAAACTTTTAAATAAATATTTAGGCAAAAGAAAAATTGATGCGGTTATTTTAAATAATGGTGAGATTGATTCTAATATTGTAAAAAATTATGAGACTACTGAACAAAAAGATTTGGTTAAGGTAGATTATGAAAATTTAAAAAAATTTGATGTTCAAGTAATTGAAAATGATTATATTATGATTGAAAATGGAATGATTAGACATAATACGCTTAGAGTAGCAATTGATATTTTATCATATTTGCTAGATTAGAGGTGATTATATGTCATTTACGGCGACAGTTAAAGATGAGGTTAGTAAGTTAGATATACCAGAGACAGAGAAAATTTCAGAGCTCTCAGCTATTGTTCGAAATGGAGAATATGATGATGACATAAGGATTGTGACTGAGAATAATGCGGTGGCAAGGCTTATTTATTCGTTATTTAAAGATTTATTTAATGTGTATCCAAAGGTAAGTGTTAAAAGGGGATATAATTATAATAAAAATATGCTTTATACTTTGGAAGTTAAAAAGAAAGTTTTGGATATTTTGAAAGGTTTAGGTATTTCTAATGATGTTCCTGAAGAATTTATATATGCGGATGAAGATTTATTAATGGCTTATTTAAAAGGTTTATTTTTAATGAAGGCTAGTGTGAATGATCCAAAGACATCTAGATATCATTTGGAGTTTAATTTGGATACTTTGGAGTATGCGGAATTTGTTTCAAAGTGTTTGAATCATTTTAATCTAAATAGTAAGATTTTACATAGGGAACATAGATATGTGGTTTATATTAAGGAAGCTGAAAAGATTGGTGATTTTTTAAGGATAATAGGTGCGGTTAAAGCAGTACTTTATTTTGAGGATATTCGTATTTATAGAGATCATAAAAATATGACTAATAGACTTAATAATTGTGAACAAGCTAATGTAGATAAGATAATTGAGACAGCTAATGACCAGGTTAAGGATATCGAGTTTTTAAAGAAAATGGATGTTTATGATTTATTAAGTGATAAAGAGAAAGAGGTTTCTTTTTATAGAGTTAAATATCCAGAGGCTTCTTTAGTGGAATTAAGTGAGATAATAAGCGTGGAAACAGGCAATAAAATTACCAAATCAGGTGTATATCATCGACTTAACAAAATTAGACAGTTAGCTTTAAAGATAAAGGAAAAATCAGAAAATTGAAAGTTTTTTGATTTTTTTTGTGAATAAAAAGGAAATAAGATTTTTACGCCGTATGTTTATATATGAAGGGGCAAAGAAAGGAGTTATATGAAAATAGAACATTTAGAAAAGTTAGACCAAACGTTATCTTTGATTCCTTTAAGCTATGATAGAGCTTTTAAAAGCGTGTTTAAAATAAATTTAGATATTTTAAAAGACTTTTTAAAAGTAATTATTCCTATCAATATAAACGACAATGATAGTATAAATCTTTTAGATAGTGAAATACCTGTTACAAGTAAAAATGAATATA
>CALVRQ010000100.1 GCA_944358685.1 uncultured Bacilli bacterium | reverse complement strand
AAGGGGTGATTATATGAAATTTTTAATACCAGCTAACTCGAAAAAGTCAATGCTTATTTTTGGAGCTTTTACAACTTTTGATTTAATACTTTTTGCTTGTGGTATAACGGCTACAGTAATTATGTTGCTATTGATAGCACCTAATACTATGTTTGGAGCAGTTATTGATTTGATGCCTGCACTGATTTGTGGATTTTTGGTTTTACCAGTGCCAAATTATCATAATATTAGAATTATTCTTCAAGAGGCATATCGGTATTTTACCTCAAGGCAAAAGTTTATATGGAAAGGGTGGTGTGTGAAAGATGAGTACGGGGACGAACCGCAGCAAATACACAAATGATTTTGTGCCAATTAAAGCGATTACAAATGGCATTATTATATGTGACAATAATGAAAAGGTGACTGGGGTAAAGATATTTCCTAGAAATATCTTTATCTTGGAACCTGATTTGCAAAATATGATTATTACTAATTTAAAAAATGTTTATAATATGATAGATTATGAATTTTGGATTGTTGTTGCAGATAGACCAGTTGATATTACTTCTTATTTATCGAGATTACAATTGCTTTATAATTCAGAGACAAATCCTGTTAAAAGGAAGCTTATTTTAGATGATATTAATAAAGCTAATATGTTTACGACAACTATGAATGTTGTTGATACTGAATATTATTTACTTTTTAAAGAAAAAGATATGGATAAGATTCAGAAAAAAATTAGAAATATAGTTCAAGCATTTGCTAGTGCTGGATTGAATGTTACACAAACTTCAAATGATGATTTAAGAATTATTTTGGATAATTTCTTGAATGGTGGAATGACTACTAGTTTTGGGACGGTGATGAGTTAATGGATATAAGAACGCAAATTGCTCCAAAAGGATTAGAATTTAAACCAAGTTCTTTTGTATCTAGTGATAAATATTCTACAATTTTGACAGCTATTAGTTATCCTAAAATGATAGCTCCTGGTTTTTTATCTAATTTAACTAGTATTCCTGGGGTTAAAATGGTAATTAAACATTTGCCCCTTCCTTTTAGTGTAATAAATAAGATGATTAATAAAGAAATAGCGGATATGAAAGTTCGTTATCAGGAAGAACATGATGTAACTATGCAAGAAAAGTTACGTCAAGATTATGAGTCTTTGGAAGAATTTATTAAACAGTTAGCTGCGACGCAGGCTAAAATTTGGGATTTTCAATTACATTTGATGATTACTGCTGATTCAGAAGATGAACTTACGACAAGAAAATTACAGGTAAAGAACTTTTTAGAGGCAATGGATATGAGAGCTATTCCTTTAAGATTTGAACAGGAAAAAGTTTTAAAAAGTATGATTCCAATATTTCCAAAACAAGATATTGAAGAAAGAATTGGTATTCCAATTCCTTCACCAACACTTGCAGCAATGTATCCGTATGTATTTGATAGTATTAAAGACCCTGGACTTTCAACATTACTTGGTGTAGACTTTTCTGGTGGTGTTATATTATTTAATCAATTTTTGTATCAGATTCAAAAGGAACACAATAGAAATAATGCTAATATGATTATTTTGGGTACTTCTGGTAGTGGTAAATCAACGGCAGCTAAATTGCTTTTGAGAAATCATATTAGAAATGGTTATAAAATGGTTTTAATTGATCCAGAAGGTGAACTTGAAGATATGACAAGACTTTATGGCGGTGATTTTATCGATCTTGGTAAAGGTGGAGAATTTGGTATGATTAATCCGCTTGAAGTTATTATGGATGCTGATGAAGAAGAAATTAAACAGGGTATGGGATATGCTGTACTTACTCGTTCTTTGCAAACAGTAAAGGCATTTATGAAATATTATGATCCATCTATTACTGAAGATGTTTTGAATATTTTTAGTGAAATGGTACAAGAAACTTATAAGCGTTTTGGTATTGACTTTAATGTTGACTTTACACATTATACCTCTAAAGATTATCCTACTTTTAAAGATGTATATGCAACAGTTAGAGGAAAGATTACAGCAATGCCTGAGCAAAGTAAAGAAAGAGATATTTTGGAACAATTAGAGTTAAAATTACGTCCATTAATTAGGGAATTAAGGTTCTATTTTGATGGAACTACTACGATAACTCCAAAAAGTAATTTTATTGTGTTTAATATTAGAGAGTTAATGAATGCTGATGAGAATATTAGAAATGCTTTATTCTTTAATGTACTTAAGTATGCATGGAGTTTAACTTTGGATTCTAGTATTAATACAATACTTACGGTTGATGAGGCTCATGTGCTTTTGTCAGGTAATAATACTTTGGGAGCGGATTTCTTAGCACAAATTCAAAGACGTGCTCGTAAGTATAATACGGGAACTATTATAATTACACAACAACCTACTGATTTTAGTGATCCTAGTGTAATTACTCAAGGTAAAGCAATTTTTGATAATGCTTCTTATTATTTAATAATGGGATTAAAGAAGCAAGCGGTTGAAGATTTGTCTAAATTAATTGATTTAAATGATAATGAAAAAGAAAGTATTAAAGGATATAATCAAGGTGAAGCTTTGTTTGTATGTGGAAGTAAACGTTTGCGAATAAATGTTGTTGTTACTCAACAAGAATTAGATTCGTTTGGTTCTGGTGGTGGACTATAGTATTTGAAGTGGAGGTGACATTATGGCTTTACCAGTTGTGCTTTTAAAAGCAAAGAGTGCTATTTCAAAAGGAGCGAAAGCTGTTAAAACAGCTAAAGCTGTAAAGTCGGTCACTTCTAATTCAAATGAAGAAGGAGTTAAGTCATTTCTTGGTGTGCTAAAAACACCATTAATAATTGTAATTTCTATTGCTGGACCGTTGGCTGCTTTTGTATTTGTTGTATTTTTTGCTATTGTTGCTATTCCGCAGATGTTAATTGGAACTATTTTCGGTGGTGGTTCATTATCTGATGGACATGGTTCTGGAAGTAGTGGTTCAGCATCATCAGTGGTTGAATGTGCTAGGCAGCAAATAGGTAAACCTTATGTATTTGGAGCAGAAGGACCTGATTCTTTTGATTGTTCAGGTTTAGTAGCTTATTGTTATCGCCAGGCTTTAGGTGTTGAGGTTCCACATTATACTAAGAGTTTAGCTACTTCTAATTTGTTTGAAACTGTGACATCGGCTGATGAACTTTCGGCAGGTGATATTATCTTAGATGGTGGAAATAATATTGGACATGTTGGGATATATTCTGGAAATGGAACAGTAATTCATTCGGCTACAAAGACTGAGTATGGTTTATCTGGAATTGATGGTGTTCAAGAAGAATCGTTACAAGATTACTGTGATTATCATGGTGGATTTGAGGTATACAGGAGATATAAAGGTTGATATTAGGTGAATATATGAAAAGAATTTTATTGTTGTTTTTAGTATTTTTGTTGACTGGATGTAGTGCGGAATATAATTTGGAAATTAATGAAGATAATATTGTGGAAAATGTTACAGTCGATTTTAAGAAAGCTGAAACTGATAGATCGGCTTTAGAACCATATTTAACAAATAATCATTATGTATATCCAGGTTCAGATTTAGATGCTATTTATAAGGTGTCTTTAAATGAAGATAATAGTAATTATTTTCTTTCTTATGATTATGTTCATGATTATAGTCATTTTACTCAAAGTATGTTTTTAAGTAAATGTTATGAGAATGTTTTTTTAAGTAGTGATGATAAACAAATTAATCTTGCCACTAGTGATACATTTAGGTGTATAAATATGCTAGAGGATAATTTTCAGGTTGATAATGTAAAAATTAGTATTAAAACAGATATGAAAGTAACTGACAATAATGCAGATAGTGTATCTGGTAAAGTTTATAATTGGTTTATTGATATTTCAAATTATTATGAAAAACCAATTAAGCTTACAATTCAAAAGGCGGTTAAAGCTGAGAATGTAATAAAGGAAAATGATAGTTTTTTAACATTGATATTTGTGATAGTTTTTATTTTGTTAGTGATTTTTATATTTTTTATATTAGTAAAGTTTAAAACAAAAAAGAATAATAATTTTTAAATTGGGTGGTGTTTAGATGAAGGAAAGGAAAAGTAAATTAAAAAAAAGATTTAAGTTATTTTCTTTTTTGGGTTTAATTTTATTGATTTTATTTGTTAATTTAGGACCGATATTTGCCATTAATCGTGGTGATTATTTAAAAGATGAAACTAGTGGCAATAAAAAGGAACAACAATTACTTAGGAAGATAGAAATAATTCATGAGGTTTTTCCAAAACAAACAGATGAAGCTGCTTTATATGCGACTTTAGTTCATAGAGGAACGCTTACAGATTATATTGAAGATTCTTATGATGAGAATTTTAGTGAGGATGAATTTAGAAGTACATGGACTGAGATAGCTGAATCGTTTGATAAAGTTGTTGGTAGTGCGACGAGTATGGCACAGTATATGTGGAAAACAGTTTTGGCTAGTATTGGATGTTTAATCGAGGTGTTGGTTGGTGAAGGGGAAGATGCACATACTGAACAACGCTTAGATGAAAATTGTGTCTTAAATAAGGTTATTGATATGTATGTTGATGAATGGGAACATTCAACTGATGTAAATTTGGAATCAGAAATAAAGAAACCACAATCAATTGATTTATTAACGGCAGCAACTATTGTTATGCTTGATTCTAGCGGTTGGGTTGGAAGCTATAGTGATGATAAATATAAAGAAGCTTTAGCTGGTGAAGGATTAGTTGGAAATTTGATAGATAGAAGTAATCCAATTACGAATTTTATTTCTATTGCATATAATGGTATTTTTTGTACGATTAGGAATGTTGCGGATGTAGCAATTAGTGCGACTGGAATGGATGATTTTTTTGCTGGTGATCCATTAGGGCTTACTCATGACTTTAGCAATTTAGACGGATTTAGCACTCAAGATGCAGCTATGGCTACTCGACTGAGTAGATTTTATACCATGGATAAGATTTGTGGTTTAGGATTTATTGGGGGAACTTATAAACATGTTCAAAATCCAGATTTAAGTACAGATGAAGGTAAGGAGCAATATCAAGAAAAGAAAGATATTGTGGCTGAACAAATTGTTGGTTTAGCTGAAGATTTACGTGATAGTAGTGGTGGAGGTCTAGCGGATAATTGTATTGTTAATCCATCTGCTTCTGGTGCTTATACTACTTGGAAACAAGCTGATCCTGAATGGGGTTCTATTTCATTAGGTGGCGGTAGAAATATGGCTGCCATTGGATGTCTTGTTACTTCTTTGGCTATTCAAATTGCTAGATCTGGCACACAAATTACGAATTTGCCTAGTGGATATAGTAGTTTTAATCCTGGGGCTTTGGTTACAACATTGAATCAAAATGGTGGATTTGTTAGTGGTGGTGCGTTTACTTGGAGTGGTTATCAAAGTATAGCACCTAATGTTGTGTTGTCTGGTAGGCATACGGTTAACATAAGTGATACACAAACGCTAGCGAATGTTTTATCTCAAGAATTATCGACGCCGGCTGAGGGGAAATATCAAAAGTTTATTTTATTAAATATTCATCATAATGCGAGTGCACAACACTGGGTTGCAGTGGATACTGTTAGTGATGGTCAAGTTACGATAATTGATCCAGGTGGTGTTAGCGGTAACACACTTGATGATAATTATAGTGGCTGGGTCGTAGAGACTTATAGGGTCATGTATGCTACTGATGTATTGCAAGGACAAGCAGGTACGTCAACTGGTGGGTCTGCGGATTATTGTGAAACTTCTGGTGATATTATTATTCCTGAAGAATATGGCGGTGGCGGATTTACAGTTACAGTTTATAATGATTGGGACTGGGTTTATGACCAAGGTAGAGTATATGATATATGGGCATCATCTGGAGCTGAGTGGGATGATGGAATTGCAGTAATAGATGGTCGATATCTTGTTGCTTGTACTAAGAAATTTGGTAATGTTGGTGATAAAGTCGATTTCTTCTTAGATGATGGTACTAAAATACCGGCTATTATTGCTGATATAAAAAATGAAAGTGATTCTGGTGCTAATGAATGGGGCCATAATAATGGTCAAAATGTT
>CALVRQ010000099.1 GCA_944358685.1 uncultured Bacilli bacterium | reverse complement strand
CAATAATAATAGCTTCCACTAGTTTATCAAAGTACTTATCTAAATATTTTAATTCTATAGCATTTGAATTTTGTTTTTTATAGTCAGTTATAGGATGTCTACTTAGGTAAAAGCCAAATACTTCTAGCTCTTTTTGCATAAGTTCTTTTTTAGTAAGTTCTGGTTTTTGATTTAATTCTGGCTTGAAGGTGTCGTCTGAGACATATGCACCAATTTCACTATAACCAGTTATAATGTCTAGATTTTGTATTAGGGTGTTTTTATTAATACCAAAGGTATCAAAGGTACCTGCATATATTAAAGCTTCGATGGTTTTGGTATTTACAGGTCCACCATAACAACGACAAGCAAAATCAAAGATGTCTTTGAAAGGTCCTTTTTTTCTTTCATTTAAAATTATTTTAGCGGCGTTAATACCAACATTTTTAATATTGGTTAGTGGGAAGATAATTTGATTATTTTTGGTTATATATTTATCTTCACTAATATTTATATCTGGCTTATGAATTAGTACATTATTTTTTGTGCATTCATATATGTATTCTTTGGTTTTTATTTCACTATTGATGGCGCTTGATAGAAGATGTTTCATAAATATTTTAGGATAATGGGCTTTAAGGTATGCCATACGATAAGAGGTCATAGCATATGCTACAGAGTGTGAACGATTGAAACCATAATCAGCAAATTTAAAGATAGTGTTATAAACTTTGATGGCTAAATCTTTATCGTAGCCTTTTTTAATACTTCCTTCGATAAATTTATCTTTTTCTTTTAATAAGATGCTTTCACTTTTTTTACTCATGGCCCTTCTAAGTAGGTCTGCTTCGGCTAAAGAGTAGCCAGCCATAACGTTTGCAATTCTCATGATTTGTTCTTGGTAGACGATAATACCATAAGTTGGTTTTAAAATAGGTTCTAAATCTTTATGGAAATAAT
This sequence comes from uncultured Bacilli bacterium, assembly GCA_944358685.1. The sequence continues at coordinate 2,686 of CALVRQ010000099.1, read as the reverse complement.
CTATTTTTTCTTTACCTTGTTTCCTATTTATATATGAATCAATGTTTTTCATGGGTCCTGGTCTAAATAAAGCAAGGGCTGAGACGATATCTTCGAAGGTTGTTGGTTTTAGTTTGTGAAGAAAGTTTTTCATACCTTCAGATTCAAATTGAAATATACCGGTGGTATTGACGGTGGTGAAGATGTTTAAGGCTTTAGGATCATTTTCGGGAATACTATCAAATGTTAAGTTTTTAATTTCATTTAGGATGTTAGTGATTAGGCTTAAGTTTTTAAGTCCTAAAAAATCCATTTTAAGAAGTCCTAACTGTTCTAAGTGTTCTTTGTCATATTCGGTAGCGTAAAATTCATCATGGGTTTTATCTAAGGGAACATAGTTATCAAGTTCATATTTGGACATGATGATTCCAGCAGCGTGCAATGAAGTATGACGTTTTAAGCCTTCAAATTTAGAGGCTATTTTATATATTGTTTTGAATTCTGGATTAATTTCTAAGAATCTTTTTACTTTAGGGTTTTGATAATTTTGTTTTAAGGTTAATTTAGAGTCTAATAGTTTACTGAAACTATCGGCTGTTTTTTGATTGATGTCGAGACTGCGGCAGACATCTTTGACGGCTTGTTTGGCGGCTAGAGTTCCAAAGGTGACGATTAAAGCGACTTTTTTCTTACCGTATTTATTTAAACAGTATCTAATAACTTCTTCTCTTTTTGTATCTTCGAAGTCGACATCAATATCGGGCATAGTGATTCTTTCGGGGTTTAGAAATCTTTCGAATAGTAGGTTATATTTTAAAGGGTCAATGGTGGTGATGTTTAGGCAATAAGCAACTAATGAGCCTGCGGCACTTCCCCTACCTGGTCCAACTAAGATACCTTCTTTTTTAGCAAATTTTATATAGTCAGCGACAATTAAGAAGTAGTCACAAAAGCCCATTTTATTGATGATTTCTAGTTCTTGTTTTAGTCTTATGGCATATTTTTTAGGAGCGGATGTGCCAAAGATTTTTTTCATGCCTTCGATACATTGTTTTTTTAATTCAGTATAGGCATCTTTATCTTTATTGTAGATTGGCAAAAGGTCTTGATGGGTTTTTATTTCTAAATCACATAGGCTTACTAATAGTTCATTGTTTTTAGATATTCCTTTTAAAGGTAAAAGACTTTTGTTACTTAAGTTTTCTTGTATTTCATTTACTGTTTTTCCTTCTTTAATGGCGATGAGATATTTTAAGTATTTTTCGTCGTCTTTATTTATACATAGGATTTCGTCCATGTATATGATATTTGTTGCTTTAATTTTTTCCTTTTGAGATTCATCTTTGTAAGTGATGAATATGTATTTATATATTTTTTTTAATTCATTATATAGTTTCCTACTTTCATAAGGAACTAGGCAAATTAAATCTGATGAATTATTTGCTAGAATATCGGTTGTTAATGAAGTTTCTGATTTGATGGTTGTTAGTTTCATGAGGTTTTGGTAGCCATTATAATTCATGGCATAGAGTATTATTTTTTCTGGCAAAGTTGCCTCAAGACCGACGATGGGTTTTATGTTGTTTTTTTTGCACGCATTATAAAAGTCTAAGACTCCATACATGTTATTATCGGTGATGGTAAGGGCTTTGATATTATTTTGTTTAGCGACTTGGATGAGGTCTTCTATTTTTATCATACTTTTTAATAGTGAGTTACATGTTTTTATATTGAGCGGTGCATACATATTATCCCTCCAATAATATTTTACTATAATTTTGATTATAGAACAAAAGTTTTTGTTATTTTTTTATATTTTAATTTACTTATTGTTTAAAATGTTGCTATAATATTTATAAACGAAGGGAATGACATATATGGATAATGATTTTATTTTAGCATACGATTTAGAGTACATTATGAATAATATGGGGCTTACTTATATTTATAAAACTGATTTAGGGGTAATTAATAAATACAAAGGAAAACAAAACTATTATGAAGTAGTATGTGTAGATATGGGATTTATAACTGATAATAATTCTTTTGTATCTTTGATGGAAAATCCTGGAAAGGAATATGATTTAGGTAATACTTTTGATGAAGAAATGTTTGCTTTGGATTTTAAAAGTTTTGATGAAATGACTAAAGAATTTAAAAAATATAATCCAAATAAGTTTTTGAAAGAATTTAATGATAGAACTGGTAAGTTTTATACATGGAATGCGACTAAAAGTATTTTTGAAGAAATTAAGAACAAAGATTTTTTGAAAAGACAACATGAAGCGAAAAAAGAAAATAATGATTTGAATATTTTAAATATGTATAGTAAGATTATGGAAACAATTATTTCACAAGATGAACAAGTTAAGCAGGTTTTGGCATCTGTTTACAAGAATCAAAGATTAATTAATTCTTCTTTAGATGATGAGACAGTTTCAAAGTTAAAAGAAAATATTATTGTATATGGTCCAACTGGTACTGGTAAGACGGAAATATTAATGCAGATTGCGAAGTTATGTGATGTGCCTATAGTAATTGAGGATGCGACATCTTTTACGGAGTCTGGATATGTTGGACGAGATGTTTCTGAAATGTTGAATGATTTATATGTGAAAGCTGGCATGGATGTTCACTTTGCTGAAAAAGGTATTTTAGTTATTGATGAGTTTGATAAATTAGCTGAAGGTGGCGAATATGGAGCTAC
>CALVRQ010000098.1 GCA_944358685.1 uncultured Bacilli bacterium | reverse complement strand
CACTCAATCAGAGATGAGAGAGTGTCATATTTTTATTGCTATTACCAATAAGGTAAGGAGTAATAAAATGATAGCAATAAGACGAAGGACTTTTATTATAAAAGTTCTTTTCTTCATTTCTATCCCTCCTTTCTTTCTCAAGATTGGAGGACGACACTCACATCAAATGTTCCTGTTAGAATTATATAATAAATGTATTCATAAAACAAGCGAACAAGAAATGTTTTTGATAAAATTTTAAGAATGTATGTTATAATTTAAATAGTGATTGTTTCTTATATTAAATTGTTAACGAGTTGTAGATAACTTTCCCAATGGCACCAGATTGATAATTACTCGAACTAGAAATAGTTCGTTTTTATATATAAGGGATTTGCTCCCGTAAAAAAAAATACAACAATAAATGTTTGTGATATGCTTAATACATCAAAGATTGAAGGTGATGATATTAAGAGTTAATTTAAACAAACATTAAGAATAAGTAGTTAATCTATTATATAATGAAAAAAACAATTGTTAAATTTTGACAAAGTAAAAAAATAGGGTAGCGACTATTTGATACTGATCTATGGAGGAGTCTAAGATTTTTAAGAAGTAGAAAGAGATTACCAAGAGGTTGAAACATTATTATTAAATAGTAAAGAGTTTACTGGTAAAAAAAAATTAAAAAAAATGAAAAAAAAAGTATAAATTTTTTATAATTTTCCACAATATATATTGAGGAGGAAAGTTATGAAAAAAGTATTATATTTTTTAGTGGCAGTAGTTTTACTTACTGGCTGTAGTTGTACGGCTAATATGGGTAATACGCCAACTAAAAAGGTTGAAGAATATTTGAATAAGTATCAAACTAATGATGACGATGTTGTTAGTGATTTAGATGATGTACTTACTAATGATACGACTTTAACTGATGCTGAACGAACTAATTACAGTGATTTTATGAAGAAACATTACCAAGATTTGCAATATGAGATTAAAGATGAAACGATAGATGGCGATACGGCTACTGTCGATGCAGAAATTACTGTTAGAAATTATGCGAATGCAATTAATGAAGCTAATCAATATCGACTAAATAACGCAGATGAATTTGATGATACTAACACTTATGCAACTTATAGGTTAGATAGATTAAAAGAAGTAACTGATACCGAGACTTATACAATTACTTTCCACTTGACTAAAGAAAATGATGAGTGGAAGGTTGATAATTTAAGTGATGATGAGTTAAGAAAACTTAGTGGTATGTATGGAGTTACTGATGTTAATTCTATAGATACTGATAATACTGATACTACTAATGATAATAATGATGACAATAATGATGGTATTATTGGTGATATGATAGAAGATGCAACTGATAATAATACAACTGATGATAATACAGATAATAATACAACTGATGATAATACAGATAATAATCAGACAACAACTAATCCATAGAATGTAGAATTTGGTTTCTACATTTTTTTGTAGTATAATTTAAAAAAAACTTGACTCTCTAGTTTACTGTAAGGTTATAATTGATATGGAAGGCGGTGAGATGATGGTTTATAAAATCGGTGATTTTTCTAATTTAGTAAATATTTCTGTAAGAACACTTAGATATTATGATGAAATTGGTTTATTAAAACCTGAAATTGTGGATAAATTTACTAGTTATAGATATTATACTGATGATAATGTAGTAGAAGCTCAGTTTATTACATTATTAAAAGAGGTTGGTTTTACTTTACAGGAAATCATCGATTATAAAAAATTTTTAAATAATTTTGATAACAATGATGATGGAACTAGTCAATTTTTGCTTCGAAAACAGAAACAAATTTCTGATGAGATGGAGAGACTTCAAGAACAATATGACAAGATTACAGTTTTAAGGAAGAAGTTTAAAGGTAAAGTTTTGACTTTAATGAAGGAGGGTAAAAATGATAAATAGAAATTTGATTGTAAACGGTGGATATAGAAGTGGTAAAACTTCAGGAATAATTATGCCAATAATTAGTGAATTAATTAAAGATAAACGTAACTTATTATTTATTGATAAAAATTACGAATATTATGAAAAATATGCGGATGAATTAAAAGAAAAAGGTTATATGCTTAAGGTTTTAAATTTTGATGATACTGATTATAGTGATAGTGTTAATGTGTTAGAAGTTCCTTATAAATATTATAAGGAAGGTAATAAGGATAAAGCATATGAATTAGTTAGTGAAATTGTGAGCGCTATATTTCCTTTAGAAGTTGACAAAGACCCTTTTTGGACTGATTCAGCTACATCTTTAGTTAGAGGTTATATTTTTAAATTATTTGAACTTGCTAATGTGGATGAGATTAATTTTTTAAGTGTGTCTAGATTTTTAGATACTTTGGATGCAGAGAATATTAAGGAGATAAGTGGCTTTCTTTTAAAAAGTGGGGATGAAGTAGCTCACCGTGATTTGGTTTCTGTTTTATCTGCACCTTATGAAACAAGAGCAAGTATTTTATCGGTTACGAGAATGCAAATTAATAAAATAGTTAATTATGAAAATAAATTAAATATTATTAGTAATGAAGGATTTAAGCTTAGTGATTTTTTTGTTACGAATGATAATAAAAAATGTGCTTTATTTTTAATTCCAAAAATTGAAGATAGTAATAACGAAATTATTAATATGATTATTGCTGAGGCTTATAAAGAATGTAAAAATCAAAATTGGTATTTTATTTTAGATAATTTTGATATGATTCATAAAATGAATAATTTTAAAGAAATGTTTTTAGCGTCTAATTATAGAAACATTTATATGATAATCGGAACTCGTGATATGGAAGCATTAGTTAATGAATGTGG
>CALVRQ010000097.1 GCA_944358685.1 uncultured Bacilli bacterium | reverse complement strand
TGTTGAAAAGAAAAAATAAGCTTTATGTATTTCCAATAATTTACATAAAGTTTTTTTTTTATTTTAAATGCCCCCAAATTGGTGGTGTAAAATCAAAAATGTGCTATACTTTAATCAGAAAGTAGGGACAATATGAAAAAATAAAAGAGTTTACAAAAAAATATTTGATAGGATTTTTTTTTTTAATTATAATATTCAGTAGTTTTAGTCTTATAGCCATGACATACTTTCCTTCCAATCAGACAACGTATGATAATAGTAATAGTGGACTTTCTTCAACTAATGTTCAAGGAGCGATTGATGAGCTTTATAAAACATGTACAGAGAAACCTTCAGCTTCAGATACAATAACAAATTTATTACCATCAAATCCAGATGAACTATATAAAGACGAACATGAAGATATCAGATATTATGGTGCAAACCCAAATAACTATGTAAGCTTTAATAATGAATTATGGCGAATAATAGGAGTAATAGATGGAAAAATAAAGATAATAAGAAATGAAAGTATAGGAAATATGCCATGGGATACATCTAATTCAAATAATTGGGATATTACATCATTAAAAAGTTACTTGAATGAAGACTATTATAACGGGATAGATATTACATATAGAAATATGATATTAGAGGAAACATATCATTTAGGGGGAATAGGCACTACTGTTATAACCACGAGTACAGCCTATAATTTAGAAAGAGGTAATAATGTGTATGCTGATAATCCAACAAGTACAATACAAAATATAGGCTTAATGTATCCAAGTGATTATGGATACGCGGCCGGAAACAGCTGCTTATCAACGACAATCGATGATTATAGCAATAGTTGTAAAAATAATTATTGGTTTTATATGTTGGAGAATCTGAATGGTTACAAACTCCATCTAGTCAACACAGAGGCGTTGCAATGTATATCTCTAATATTGGTAATGTTGGTCATAGTTTTAATGTTATAAACATGCAATATGTAGTCCGCCCAAGCCTCTATCTATCCCCCGAAGTCCAAATTACAGGTGGAGATGGCAGTAAATCTAATCCATACACAATTGAATAGAAGGTAATAACATCTTCTTTTATTGTGGAAAAGTTTAATTGTTTAAGCAAGCACCCAATTGTCAAAATTCTTTATTTATTGTATAATAAAAACAAATAAAGAGGAGAAAATTAATGAGAGATATAGTAAAAAATGCTATTTATAAGCACTTTAAAGGCGACTATTATATAGTATTAGATGTTGCCAAACATTCAGAAACTAATGAAGAACACGTCGTCTATAGAGCCCTTTATGGAAATAACGAACTGTATATAAGACCATTAAATATGTTTCTAAGCGAAGTAGACCATAAAAAATATCCCAAGGTTACACAAAAATATCGTTTTGAACAAGTAACTATTGATAGTGTAAAAAAATAGATAAGAGGTAATAATATGACAAATACAATTTATAATAAAATAAAAGACTTTAAAAAAAGATTCCCAACTACCATAGCTTGGCGATTAAAAGCTCATAGTAAAGTCGCTGCCGAGCACATCAATGACGATGAAGAAGTATTATATGCTTTTGCCGCTCAAAAACTCCCAAGTGTTTTTAATGTCACTTCAACTTACGTTATTGTTATCACTGATAAAAGAATCTTACTTGCCCAAAAACGTTTATTGTTTGGTTATTTTTACTATACAATCACACCAGATATGTTCAACGATTTAACAATTAAAATGGGAATTTTATGGGGTAGAGTTATAATTGATACAGTCAAAGAAACCGTTAATCTAACATTTATTTCTAAAGATGCCCTAAGAGAAATTGAAACCGTATTATCAAAATACATGATGCAAGAAAAAAGACAATATGAAAGCGAATTAACTGATGAAGAACATAATAAACTAAAAGAAGAATTAAAAGATATATCAAAAAACGGAGAACAGTAAACCTCCGTTTTATTATAGACAAACTAAAACCAATGATTTATAATTATTACTAGGAGGAAGCCGTATGAAGTATCTGTTTAAAACCCTAATAATTTTTACTGTAATATTTTTTGCCCTTAAATGCTTACTTTACTTATTTGATACAGGGCACAAAATAACCTATAATATTGGTAATTTCAAAATAAATGAAACTTTAGACACTAAAGATAATAATAATTACTACTTCGAATTAAATCATGAAGACTTCAAAATCAATTTTCAAATAAATAAAGATTATAAAAAAGCTGAAAAAGTCATTAGTAAAATCATATATAAAAAAATAGATGGCTATCAATGTATCTTACCCATATTTAAAAATAATACCATCTTAACTGATGTAATGTGTTTAAAAAATAACGAAATAACATATGCGAGTAACTTAAACAATGAAAAAATAAATAGCTACCTTAAAACTCTAAAAAAATATGGCTATAATCAAAACGACTATAAAGACAATGCCTCTGAAATAAAATTATCAAACACCCAGTCCATATATCAAGACAACTTCCTAGAAAACCACTATATCGCTATGGAAACATATAAAGGATTAAACCTATTTAATGGAAACACCAATAACGTTAAAATTTTCGAAAATGATGTATACACAAAGCCCATTAGCTTCTTCACAGATAAATATTATATTGTGGCTGATTATACCCAAAACTATTCATTTAAAATTTTTCACGTTATAAATATTATAAATGGCAAACAGATAGATATAAGAAGTTATGACGAAATATCTTTCGACTCATATATTGAAGGTGCCATTGGGACAGATATTTACCTTTTCGATAAAGAAAATAGTAAACAATATAAAATAAGTATTGAAGATGAAAGTGTTGAAGAATTTCATGATAAAGACCATCTTCAAACCTATAATGGTAAATGGGAAAACATGAGTCTAAGTGATGCCATAAATGGGAAACTATTTAATAATTATTATACAGATGATATTAAAGGATATGACAAAGTAGACAAAGTTGGAAATTATTATTATCTATATCAAAAAGAAAACAATCACTATAAAGTCTATAGAGCAGATACTCAAAATAAAAAAATAAAAACATACCTTTTTGATACTACTGATATAAATAGTATAATTTATTTGGATGACACCATATATTACCAAAACGGTAATACCTTCTATTACCACACAAACTATGGAGAAAGAAAAGTCATCACTAACACAGAACTAGAATTTAACGACGATTTATCATTTGGCGTATATAAAAAATAGGATTAATTCCTATTTTTTCTCTTTAAATGAAAATCTTACATTTGGAAATGCATTTAAAAGCCTTTTAAACCACAAAGACTTACTCATAAGTATTGCTGTTACCTTCTTAGAAATTTCCTCTGTATAATCTTTACGAACTGAATCCACCGAAATCTTTAACTTATTAATAATATTAAATGAAATACAAAAATCAGTCAAAACAAGTAAAAGTAAAAATATTACAATCGCACAAAACAACGTTCTATTCATCATTGTAAACAATTCAAAAAGCATTGGATTTATAATCTGCACAACTAAAATACCGCCAAGTCCAAAAAAACAAGATGAACCAAGCCAAACTCGGCCATTTATATTAAATGGCAAATTAGAATAATCCCACCATCTAACTTTAAATAATTTTTCCATCAAATAATTCACAACATATTCCAAAAAGGTTCCAATAAAAGCCGAAGAAATTGCTAAATTAAACAAACTGTCATATGGCTTTAAAATAAGTGTAATTAAAACAGCTCCAGTTCCCCAAATAGGAACTAAAGGTCCAATCAAAAAACCTCGATTTACAAATTTCTTTTGTTCAATTAATGTATACATCACTTCAATAATCCATCCAACAAAAGAATAAATTAAAAATAAAGCACTAAGCACAATAAAATTATAAAAAAAATCAAACATAGCTAACTCCTTCAACAATATTTTACCCTATTTAGAAGTCAAAGTCTAGACCTTATAAAGTGGTAAAAAAGCAAAGTTTATAGTATAATAAAACTGGAGATGGTATTATGACGAAATTAGGACTTGTTTTATCAGGCGGAGGCTCAAAAGGTGCATATGAAATAGGCGTTTATAAAGCCTTGAAAAAATTAAAAAAAGAAATAAATATAGTTACCGGAACATCAGTTGGGGCAATTAATGGCATATTTGTCGCTCAAAATGATTTAAAAGGTTCCTTAAACTTTTGGGATCATGTCACCTTTAAAAATATATATGATGAAAATGAATTTCCCCAAGTAGAAGATGAAAAACTATCTAAAATATACCTCCAATATGCGAAAAGTTTCATAAATGAAGGCGGCTTAGATATTTATAAAATGAAAAATATTTTTGATGATTATTTTAAACCATCTAAGTTTTTTAACTCTAATATAAACTATGGACTAGTTACCTATAACTTTACAAGCAAAAAACCAGTACTAAAAACAAAACAAGAACTCACAAAAAATAACATTAAAGATTATGTTCTAGCTTCCGCCTCATGTTACCCAGCCTTTAAACCATATCTAATTGATAATGAAATGTATATTGATGGAGGCTACTACGATAATCTTCCAATTAACCTAGCCATTGATTTAGGCGCTACTGAAATCATAGCCGTCGATTTGCGCGCTATTGGATTTAAAAAAATAATTAAAGATAAAAGTGTTGATATTACATATATAACCCCTCGTAATAAAATTGGCTCATTTTTAGTTTTTGATAAAATGCAAGCTAGAAAAGCTATCAAACTTGGTTATAATGACACTATGAAAACTTTTGGAAAATTAGAAGGAAACAAATATACATTTAGAAAATATAATTTAATTAAAAACTATAATAAATATATTGATAATTTTGAAACAACACTAAAAGAACTCTTTAAAAATTCAGATAATAAAATATTAAATAAAATTTTTCAAACAGATATCTTTAAAGACATTCTAAATAATAAAACTTTATATAATAACTTTAATAATTTAATTGAAGAAGCCGGGAAAATATTCAACTTTGACGAATCAAATATCTATAACATAAAAAGTTACAATAAAGGGCTTTTAACCGCACTATCAAATGTTGAAGCCATTGAATTAGAAGAAATCTCTATTCAAATAAAAAATAAAAACCTAGAAGGACTAATTGATCGCCGAAAAATAGTTAAATATTTTTATAATCAAATAGAAAAAAAACAAATATCCTTTAAATTTGTCGTTCCATTCATTAATGAATTTCTTGTTGCTTTATACATATATATTATTAAAAGTCCACGTATGGTTTATTAAATTTAAAATAAAAATAGGAGGAATATCATGAAAAAACCATTAATCATTATATTAAGTATTGTTGGAGTAATATTACTAGTTGTTATAGGTATATTTGTTTATATCAAAGTTACATTTTTAACTCAAAATGAAATCAAAGACATAATTATTAAAGATACCGGTCTAACCAGTAATGATATTTACTTTGAAAGTATTGATTTAGAAGCAAAAGATAATCGCTATGAAGTAGAATTTTATTATAATAATACCGAATATGAATATAAGATAGATGCTAAAAATGGACGTATCATTTATAACAACTTTAAAATTAATAACTCTAATATTAACGAAAATAATAATCAAAGTAGCAATTCTAATAATTCAAGTAAAAACAGTAATACTAATACAAACAATAATGTAATTACCCTAGATGAAGCCAAAACAATCGCTCTAAATGAAACTGGAGCAAATGAATCCAACGTAACATTTACAGAAACTAAAAGCGATTATGATGATGGCAGACAAGTCTATGACATCGAGTATATTTATAACAATTATGAATACAGTTATGAAATAGATGCCATAGCCGGTGAAATAATAAGTTATCAAAGAGAAAATATAAATCAATGAGTTAATATTCATTGATTTTAAAATAAAAAAATTACTTGTTGTAATAAAAATAATATAGTATAATTAAACAAAGGTGATGGAAAATGGAAAAACAAACAATTTTAACCGGAATTAGACCAACTGGACACTTACATCTGGGTCATTATTTTGGTGCCGGTAGAAATTGGGTCAAACTTCAAGATAAATTTGATACTTATATCGAGATAGCTGATGTTCAAGCTCTAACCGATAACTTCAATAATCCAGACAAAGTAAGAAGAAGCGTAAAAGATTTAGTAATAGATTTGCTTTCACTTGGTATTGATCCAAATAAAGCTACAATTTTTATTCAGTCAACCATCCCAGAAATAGCCGAATTAACCGTTTTCTATTCTAACTTAGTAACAATTGCTAGACTAGAGAGAAACCCAACTGTTAAAACTGAAATTAAACAAAAAAAAGAATTATTTGGAGAATCTGGTGAAGGAATTACATATGGCTTTTTAGGCTATCCAGTAAGTCAAGCTGCAGATATTACAGCATTCAAAGGAAACCTAGTCCCAGTTGGCGAAGATCAATTACCTCTTTTAGAACAATGCCGCGAAATTGTTCGTAAATTTAATCATATTTATGGTGAAACATTAATTGAACCAGAAGCTTATCTAAGCGATATTCCAAGAATTAAAGGATTGGATGGCAATGACAAAATGGGAAAAAGTCTAGGAAATGCAATTTTTCTTGCCGATGAACCAGAAGTAGTAACAAAAAAAATCATGGGAGCTGTAACTGATCCAAATAAAATAAAAGTCGATGATAAAGCAAATCCAGATGTTTGTATGGTTTATTATTATCACCAACTAATTGGCAACGAAAACATAAAAACAGTATGTAGTGAATGTAAAGCTGGCAAACGTGGATGCGTAGCCTGTAAAAAAGAATTAGTAACTAAAATGTTAGAATTTTTAAAACCTATAGCCGAAAAGAGAAAATATTATGAAAATCATCCTAAAGAAGTTGAAAAAATTCTAAAAGAAGGCTCTAAAAAAGCCAAAAAAGTTGCCGAAGAAACAACCAAGGCAGTAAAAAATAGTATGAAAATTAACTATTTTGACTAACACTCTAACAAGAGTGTTTTTTCATATACTAAGAATTTGCTTTGCAAAAATATATTTTGGTATTTTGTTGCATATAAAAAGAAAGCCTAAGCTTTCTTATACACCATCTACAAGTGTATCATTTAAACATTTTAAAGCACATACACAATCTAAATTCATTGTGAAAAATGAATTAGTTGCCACATAAGGTCTTGTAGGTGATGTTGTTGGATCGGTATTTGCTGCAAGCACTCTGAAAGTTGCACACTCACCATCTACTTTTTCAACTCTAAATACACTAGAACATGTCGCACCTACAGATGAACAATCAATATTCTCTTTAGTAGTAGGCATACTCCATGGTGTACCATTGCCACCGCAAGTATAAAGCATTACTGGTCTTGTATTAAGTCCCAAAGTAGAAACAGTGTTACCTAAAAAGCCACGGTCACAAGTGTCTAAACAAGTATCAGAGCATTGTGCATTACATTGCAAAATATTAATTACTGTTAATATTTCTGCAATGCATGAACTATCTTTACAATTATTACACATATAATCCACCCCTTCTTTAGTCTCAATATAACATATTCCAAAAACAAAACTAAGTACACATCAAAAACCCAAATAATTAATTTAAAGTAATTCTATAATAACAAATCTCATAAAATTAATTGAGGTGCATACTATGAAAAATGCCATAAACTACTATTATAGTCTATATCCTGATGATATTTACCAAACCGAAAAAGGCTACTATTTTATCTTAAATCAAACCAGATATTTTTTTACTAAATATTTAGGAGACACCAAAGAAATTCAAAAAATATACGATATGCACATGCACCTTTTAAGTCAAAATTTCTATGTTCATCCAATAATATTAAATAATCAAAATCAAATTTTAACTTACATAAGTAATGAACCTTATATTTTAATGATAACCATATATTACGAAAACAAAATAAATATAAATGATATAATTGCCTTTTCTAATTCCATAGCATATACCACAAAACCCAATAATTGGGGAAACCTATGGTCACAAAAAAACGATTATTTAGAATATCAAATTAGTATGCTTGGAACAGATCATCCATTAATACGAGAAAGTTTTAGTTATTATATAGGTCTTGGTGAAACAGCCATACAGTTAGTTAATTCTTTAGAAAAAACTAATGATTCATTAGTATATGCACATAGAAGGCTTGGAATCAATGATAGACAGTATGATTTGTATAACCCTTTAAATCTTACAATTGATTTTAAAGTTAGAGATATGGCAGAATATTTAAAAAGTCGTTTTTTCAGCGGTGAAGATATAAATGATGAACTTACATATTATCTAAATCATACAAAATTAAGCACACATGAATATCTTCTTTTCTTAGCTAGAATGATATACCCAACCTATTATTTTGACTTATATGAAGAAATAATTACAAATAGAAAAAAAGATGAAGAAATAAAAAAAATCATCATTAAAACTGATGATTTTGAAAATGTTATAAAAACAATATATCATTATTATAAAACCTTTTTACCAGTTCCTATAATAGACTGGTTAGAATAATTAGGTAACATTAACAACCTCTTTAACTTCAGGTACTTCCTCTTTAATTGCAGCCTCAACCCCATCTTTTAAAGTATAATCAATAAGTGCACAACCCGCACAAGCACCAAGCATTTTTATATAAACAATATTATTTTCATATTTAACAAACTCAATATCACCACCGTCGCCAATTAAAAAAGGTCTTAATTTATTTATAATTTCTTTAATTTTTTCTTCATTAGTCATATTCATCACCAAACTAATTATATAATAAATATTTATTAAGGTAAACTTTTTCTTTAAATAAAATTGTGTTATAATAACAAAAGAGGTGTTGTTATGACTAAATATATGAAAGGAAAAGTAGTTAAAGGAACCGTTACCTGTATAGAGCCATATGGTGCTTTTATGTCATTTGATGAATATTATACAGGATTAATTCATATATCTGAAATATCAAAAGGTTTCGTCAAAGACATTCATGACTTTGTAAATGTTGGTGACCATATATATGTTGAAATCTTGGATGTCGATGATGAAGAAGCCCATTTAAAACTCAGTATAAAGAATATTAACTATAAAATCAATGGAAAACCTAAACGTCGTAAAATTATTGAAACACCTCATGGATTTACTACATTAAGGCAAAAATTACCCTTTTGGATAACTAAACAAATAAAAAAGCAAAAAAATGAAGCAAATAGTATTGACAAATAATTCGATAAATAATATAATCATAGTTGTCTAGGGAGTTAATCGGGCGCTTAGCTCAGTTGGTTAGAGCACCTGCCTTACAAGCAGGGGGTCATAGGTTCGAGTCCTATAGCGCCCACCATTTTTTTTGCCGGAATAGCTCAACTGGTAGAGCAACTGACTTGTAATC
>CALVRQ010000096.1 GCA_944358685.1 uncultured Bacilli bacterium | reverse complement strand
CCGCTACTAAAAATGTTACTAACGTAGCTATCGTTGGTGGCAATACTATCCCACATGAAGCTATCGGAAGAAGAGGCGCTAGTAAAGTTTTATTAAAACCTGCTTCTAAAGGTACTGGAGTTAAAGCTGGTGGACCTGTTAGATCTGTACTAGAACTAGCTGGTGTTAAAGATATTTTATCTAAATCACTTGGATCAAGCACTAAAATTAATATGGCATATGCAACATTAGATGCTTTGAAGCAACAAAAAACTGCTGAAGAAGTAGCTAAGTTACGTGGTAAGAAAGTAGAGGAATTATAATATGAAGTTACATACTGTAAAACCAAATCCATATGCTACAAAGGCTAGAAAAAGAGTAGGTCGTGGACCAGGAAGTGGAACTGGTAAAACAGCTGGTCGCGGTGAAAATGGTCAAAATTCTCGTAGTGGTGGAGGAGTTAGGATAGGTTTTGAAGGTGGACAAACACCACTTTTCAGAAGACTTCCTAAGAGAGGTTTCTCTAATGCTAAATTTAAGAAAGTGTATGCGGTTATTAATTTATCAGATTTAAATAGATTTGAAGATGGTGCTACTGTTACTCCAGAAATTTTAAAAGATATGGGATTAGTTAAAAATGCTTTAGATGGTATTAAAGTACTTGGTAAAGGAAAATTAGAAAAGAAATTAACTGTTAAAGCTAATAAGTTCTCTACTTCTGCTTTTGAACAAATAGAAAAATTAGGTGGAAAAGCAGAGGTGATCTAATTGTTTAAAAAAGTCAAACAATTTTTTAGCCCAGCAAACAAAGATTTGAGGAAAAAAGTATGGTTTACTTTTGCAATGCTTTTTGTATTTAAGCTTGGAACAGCAGTTGTTGTTCCTGGTGTTGAAGCTGATTTGAATGTTGGATTTTTAGAGCTACTTAATGTTTTAGGTGGCGGAGCTATGGAAAATTTTTCAATTTTTGCTTTAGGTGTTATGCCTTATATTACTGCATCAATTATTATGCAACTGTTACAAATGGATATAATTCCTTATTTCACTGAACTTTCTAAACAAGGACAGACTGGAAGAAATAAGATTAATCAAATTACTCGTGTACTTGGTATTGTACTTGCTTTTGTTCAAGGTTATATGTTTTCATTTGCCTTTATCCAAAAAGGTAGTGTAACTGATTATATTGAAGTTTCATTAGTATTAACAGCTGGTACATCATTACTTCTTTGGATTGGTGATGAGATTACTAAAAAGGTTTAGGTAATGGTACTTCTATGATTATCATGGCGGGTATTTTGGCTAGTACTCCTTATATGTTTACGCAAGCATATTCCGGTTTAGTTACTGTGGATGCGGGAGCAATGGGAGTGGTTAAATTTGCTTTGTTTATTATTCTTTATTTAGCTATTGTTTTAGGAGTTTTATTTGTTCAGCTTGCTGAGAGAAGAATTCCAATTCAATATGCTAATAAAACTGATAATGTATTTTCTAACAAGCAAACTTATATTCCATTTAAGTTAAATTCGGCTGGTGTTGTTCCTGTTATCTTTGCTTCAGCTTTGATTTCAGCTCCAGCTTTAATAGCTCAATTTACTAAAAATGAAGAATTCATGATGTTTGTTAATAGATGGCTTAGTTTGACATCTATTACTGGGTTTTTACTATTTATTATATTTATTGTTGCCTTTTCTTTCTTTTATACATTTATTGTTATTAAACCAAAAGATATGGCTGAAAATTTACAGAAGTCAGGTGGTTATATACCAGGTATTAGACCAGGAGAAGAAACAATTAAATATGTTAGCAAAGTTTTAATTAGACTTACGGTTGTTGGTTCAGTATTTTTAGCGTTTATTGCGGGACTTCCATATATATTTGGAATGATATCTGATTTGCCTTCAACTGTATCAATTGGCGGAACTGGATTACTTATTGTTATTGGTGTTATATTAGAAATATATAAACAATTAGAGAGTAGTTTAATAAGCCGTAGTTACAAACGCCGGAGAGTATACTAAATGAATATAACATTTATTTCGGCTCCGGCTGCCGGTAAAGGCTTACTTTCATCAATGATAAATGAAAAGTATGGATTTCCGCACATATCTATCGGAGATTTACTTAGAAGTGTTGATGATGAAAAGGTAAAAAAACAATTAGAAAATGGGGAATTTGTCGATAATAGATTGATTGCTAAATTACTTACAACAAGACTTTCAAAAGATGATTGTAAGAATGGCTTTATCTTAGATGGATTTCCTAGAAATATGTCACAAATTTCAATATACGAAGAAGTTTGTGAGAAAGCAAATGACATGAAAAATGTTATAATAGTACTCGATATACCAAGAGAAATTGGTGAGAAGCGAATTTTAGGTAGAAGAGTATGTTTAAATTGTGGTAATGTTTTCAATGATTTGTTTGAACATAGTAAATCAAAAGTTCCAGGAGTTTGTGATAATTGTGGTCATGAGCTGATTAAGAGAACTGATGATAATATAGAGGTTTATGAACGTAGATATGATACATTTCTTAAGGAAACAAAACCAGTTATAGATTATTTTGAAGCTAGAGGTAATGTGTATCATGTAGATGGTTCTAGGTCTAGTGATGAAACTTTTAGCGATATTGAAAAAATAATAGGAGGCTATAATGATTAGCATTAAATCTGAAAGAGAGATTGAACTCTTACGTATAGCAGGTGAAATTACAGGTAGTACTCATAATTATTTGAAACCTTATATTAAACCTGGAATTACGACTAAAAGATTGAATGATTTAGCCGAAGAATATATTAAAAGTAGAGGTGCAACCCCATCATTTAAGGGTTATGATGGTTTTCCAGCAGCGATATGTATATCAATTAATGATGAAGTTGTTCATGGTATTCCAAGCGATAGAAAGTTAAAAGAAGGAGATATTGTTTCTTTAGATATTGGTGCTTGTTATAAGGGATATCATGGTGATTCAGCTTGGACATATCCAGTTGGAAAGATAGATGATAAGAAGAAATATTTACTTGAGCACACTGAAAAATCTTTGTATAAAGGTTTGGAAGCTATTCATGATGGATGTCATGTTGGTGATATTGGTTATGCGGTTAGTAAATATGCTTCTGAACATAACCTCGCTGTTGTTCGAGAACTCGTTGGTCATGGAGTTGGTAATGATGTTCATGAAGATCCAGATGTACCAAATTATGGTGCGAGAAATACTGGCCCTGTTTTAAAAGCGGGTATGGTTATAGCGGTAGAACCTATGCTTAATTTGGGGACTAGAAAAATTTATATTTTAGATGATGATTGGACTATTATTACTGCCGATGGTAAACCATCCGCACATTTTGAACATACAGTATTAGTTACGAAGGAAGGGCACGAAATATTAACCAGGAGGTGATAAAATGGCAAAAGAAGATGTCATTGAAGTAGAAGGCTTAGTAGAAGAAATCTTGCCAGGTGGCGGATTTAAAGTAAGACTAGAAAACAATCACGTTATTAAAGCCCACATTTCTGGTAAAATGCGATTACACCGCATTCGTATTTTACTAGGCGACAAAGTGAAAGTGGAATTATCACCTTATGATTTAACATGTGGGCGACTTACCTATAGAGTAACGAAATAGGAGGAATAGATATGAAAGTAAGACCATCAGTTAAAAAAATGTGTGATAAATGTAAGATTATCAGACGTAATGGAAAAGTAATGGTAATTTGTGAAAATCCAAAACACAAACAAAGACAAGGTAAATAGGAGGTGTTTTAATGGCACGTATTAAAGGTGTAGATATACGAAATAACAAAAGGATTGAAATCGCTCTTACTTATATTTATGGTATTGGACGAAGTTTATCTAATAAAATCTTAGCTGATGCGAAGGTTGATATTAATAAGAAAGCAGGAAGCTTAGATAATGATGAACTTTCACGTATCCGTGATGAAGTTAATAAATATTTAACTGAAGGTGATTTACGCCGTGAAGTAAATATGAATATTAAGACAAAGATGGAAATCAATTCTTATGAAGGTACTCGTCATAAGAAAGGCTTACCAGTAAGAGGACAAAGAACTAGAAGTAATGCTAGAACTCGTAAGGGTAAACCTAAAACAATAGCAAATAAGAAGAAATAACTTTAAAAGGAGGATATTATGGCTTATAAAGCAAGAAAACGTAAGGTTAAAAAGAATGTCCCAGAAGGTAAAGCTTTTATTCATTCAACTTTTAATAATACAATCGTTACACTTACTGATAAAGAAGGAAATGCGATTAGTTGGGCTTCAGCTGGTACAGTAGGCTTTAAGGGTAGTAAAAAGTCAACTCCTTTTGCAGCTGGTAT
>CALVRQ010000095.1 GCA_944358685.1 uncultured Bacilli bacterium | reverse complement strand
ATAATATCTAATATCTCCGTGCTCATCTTCATATAATTCATCTGCATTTGATGGTAATAAATCTGTTATTGTGTCTGTTGCAGGTGGTTTTGCTGTACATGTATTATATAGTTCATCGATTGCTCCTTGGACATTAGTTGAACTCATACCACTATTACTATTATCATATGTCGTTTGATTACTTGGAAAATATGTCGCGGCTATTACACTTACTGTCCCACATACTATTATTCCTGTTATAAATCCTGGTAAATATCCTAATATAAATTTCTTCATTTTTTCTTTCATTTGCTTATTCATCCTAGTTTAATATTAGCATTTTTCTTATTCTTTTTTTATATACTGACAATGATATTTTATCTTTTTCTGTTAATAGTTTACTTTTTATATTAATGAGATAATTTATCTTAGAAAGAATAAGATATGGGGTAATTATATGTCGGATAATGATTTGTTTGATACGATTGGTAAAAATGGTAGTTATTATAGAAGATTATATAGTTTAGAAAAAGAGAAGATGACACAAGAGAAATTAGCTGAGAAGGTTGGTGTTTCAACTTCTGTTATTGGTGGACTTGAGAGCAGTAAAGTTAATCAAGGTATAAGTGTTCCTACTTTATATAGAATTAGTGTTGTTTTAGAAGTACCTATTGATAAGTTAGTTAATAAAAGAAAATAGCATTTAAAAAGCTCACCTTAGGGTGAACCTTTTTTGTTTTTCTTTTTTATGTAGATACAGATTAGTTGCAGCATAAACTAATGAACAGCCACTTATAACATATAAACAATTTGGTAATAATGTTGTTTGGTCCATTGGTAAGCCTATTAATAAAGCTGTTGGTGTAGTTATTAGGGCTACTTTAATATCATTAGTAACTAATTTTATGTTTTTTCTTAATTGATATTTTTCAAGCTTTGCTTCACGAAATCTATTAAGATTAATATTTGAATATTTGGAGTATTGTGCTTTCATAATTTACCCCCTCTTTCTTTTTGTGCTATATATTAGCAATTTTATTACCTTTTGTCAAATTATTGTTTTATTGACTTTTTTATTATTTTTAATAAATCTAATAGGTAATAAATAAAATGTTTATCTAATTTAATCGTATCTAATATTATAGTTAATCTATCAAATTTCATACTAAATCTAAACATTCTAGATAAGTTAGATGTTTCGAAAAATAGTGTTTCGCCATCTATTTTATTGGTTAAATCTTTATCTAATGTTATTTCTACTGAGTTTTTAGTTTGTTTAATATGATTTATATTTAATTCTTTAGCTTGTTTTTCAAATAGTTCTTCGTGCATATATATGATTAAATCTTCTGATAATTTTCCAAATCTATCTTCTAATTCATTTTTAATTTCATTTAATGATTCATAAGAATCAATACTACATATCTTTTTATGAATTTCGATTTTTAAATCTTCATCACTAACGAAGCTATCATTTATAGATGTTTCAACGTCGATTAGTGGTGGGGTATCTTTGGTTTCTTCTTCTTTTGGTGTTTCTCCTTTTAGTTTAGCTATTTCTTCGTTTAACATTTGCATAAATAGTTCAATACCTATACTATCAATGAAACCGGCTTGCTCACTACCTAAAATATCGCCAGCTCCTCTTATTGATAAGTCTCGCATGGCTATAGCAAAACCGCTACCTAATTCAGTGAAGTCTTTGATGACTTTTAGTCTTTTTGTTGCGACTTCTGATAGAACTTTATTTGGGGCATACATTAAGTAGCAATATGCTATTTTATTACTTCTGCCGATTCTTCCTCTGATTTGATATAATTGTGATAAACCAAAGTGGTCAGCATCAATTACTATTAGAGTGTTGGCAGACTCAATATCAATACCTGTTTCTATAATGGTTGTACAAAGCAAGATATCATATTTTTTATTGGTGAAGTCCATCATTACTTGTTCAAGGTCATTTTTATTCATTTGACCATGGGCAACGCCAATTTTAGCTTCTGGAACTAAGCTTTGTATTTCCATTAGTTCAATATCTATATTAGCAACTTTATTATATAAAATAAATATTTGACCATTTCTAGCTAATTCTTTATAGATGGCATCTTTAATTATTTGTTTGTTTTCAGCTAATACATAAGTTTGAATAGGGTATCTATCAACTGGCGGAGTTTCTATTAGTGATAAACTTCTAATGCCAGCTATGGACATTTGTAAGGTTCTTGGGATAGGGGTTGCAGATAAGGTTAAGACATCAACATTATTTTTATATTCTTTTATTTTTTCTTTATGTTTAACACCAAATCTTTGTTCTTCATCTATTACAAGTAGGCCTAAATCTTTGAATTTAACATCATCACTTAAGATTCTATGAGTACCTATTAATAAATCTATTTGACCTTTTTCTAATTTTTCTAAGGTTTCTTTCACTTCTTTTGGAGAGACAAATCTATTTAATAAGGCAATATCAACTGGGAATGATTTAAAACGTTCAATGGCATTTTGGAAGTGCTGAGAAGAGAGAATAGTAGTTGGACAGAGAATGGCTGCTTGTTTACCTGATATTATGGCTTTAAATATAGCTCTAAAGGCAACTTCGGTTTTTCCATATCCAACATCACCACATAATAGTCTATCCATTGGTTTATCTGACTGCATGTCTTTTTTTATCTCTTCAGTAACTCTTAATTGATCTTTAGTTTCGGTGTGATCAAATTCTTTTTCAAATTCTATTTGTTCTTTTCCATCTTTATCAAAGGCAAATCCCTTTTTAGATTCTCTAACAGCATACATTTTAAGTAGGTCTTCGGCAATGTCTTCGGCTTTTTTTCTAGCTCTAGCTTTAGTTTTTTGCCATTCATGACTACCTAATTTATTTAGTTTTGGAACTGAAGCATCACCTGATGAATATTTAGTAATTAAATCTAGTTTTTCTACAGGAATATATAGTTTATCATTATCTCTATAAGTAATAGTGAGATAATCTTTTTTTAGACCATTTTTAACTATTGTTTTTAAGCCGTCGTATCTTCCGATACCATGGATACCGTGAACGACATAGTCACCAACTTCTAATTTAGTGATGTCTTTAATTCTAGTACCATATTTGAATTTTGTTTTATAACCATTTTCTTCTTTTTTACCAAAAAGTTCTTTTTCTGTGATAATGATATAGTCATCGGTTATGAAACCGCTGTTTATTTTTTTAATAATTAAATTTATTTTACCCTTAAATAATTCATTTTCATTTGTGAATGTTAAATCATTATTTTCCAAAAATTCAATTAATTTATTTACTTGATAACGGCTATCTAAGCAAATTATTACTTGTTTACCTGTTTTTAAATAGATATTTAATCTATCATTTATTTGTTTTTTATCTTTTGGAAATGGTTCAATATCAACTTTGGTGAAAATTTTTGTTTTTGTGTTTGCCTTTTGATTATGGAATTCTTCAAAGATTATAGCTTTTTTTTCTTGAACTTCTTCAAAATCAAACATGTATTTGGTGTTTGGATTTAAATCAATACTTAAATTGTAGTTTTTGATTTCTTCTAGAAGAAGGTTATAGTTTACGAGTAGGGTGTGATAATTATTATAAATCGTTATTGGGTTATTGAGATAACCTGTGATATTTGTGATGTTTTTTTCGTGTTGCATTTCACGGTGCTGGGAATCAAATTTATAGTTTTCTAATAATGTTTCAGTGTTTGGAAAAATAGTTACTTCATCTATTTTGGAAATAGTTAATTGTGATTCAATGTTGAATGTTCTGATAGAATCTATTTCATCACCCCAAAATTCTATTCTTATTGGATTATCACTATTTATTGGAAATATATCAATGACATATCCTCTTACAGCAATTTCTCCAGTCATGTTGACAGTAGTTTCTCTTTTATAACCTAAGTTAAAGAGTTTTTCTATTAGCGAGTCTAATTCGATGGAATCTCCTTTTTTTAAATGGATTTGACTATCTTTAAATTTTTCTTTAGAAGGAAGATATCTTAAGTAGCCCATAAGGTTAGTTATAATAATTGCTTTATCTTCTTTTAAAACAGAGTTCATGGTTTCTAATCTAGTAATTTTAAATTCAGGAGAAACAGCAATGGCAACACTCGTTATAAAATCATCCATGGGAAAAAACCATACTTTGTCAGTATAGTGGGTAAGTGAGTTATAAATTAATCCAGCTTCGTGAAGATTTGAAGTGACTAAGATAACCGAATTATTAGTATTTTTAAATTTTTGATAAATATAAATACTTTTTAATTCATTATTTAATCCTATTAATTCTTCTGCTGGTACTTTATCAAATATTTTATCAAAGAAGGTCATTTTATCACTTCCTTGCTATTGTATTTATTCATTAGGTTATCGAAAGTTAGATTTAGATAATCATTAAGTATTTGCGAAGCATTATCGGTTACTTTTTCTAATATATCTAATTCATCTTTAGGCATTTTACCGATGACATAATCAATTCTATCTTTATCTTTATTATTAGAAATGCCTATTTTTATTCTTTTATATTCGTTTGAATGAAGGTGATTTTCAATATTTTTAAGTCCATTATGGCCCCCTGATGACCCTTTATATTTAATTTTTATTTTACCTAACTCAGTATCTAAGTCATCACATATTATTAAAATATTTTCTAAGTTTATTTTGTAAAAATCCTTGAACTTTATGACAACTTCTCCAGATAAGTTCATATATTTTTGAGGTTTTAATAAAATTATCTTTTCATTTTGATAATTAAATTCAGTGTATAAACCATTGAATTTTTCTTTATTAAATTCTAGGTTTTGACTTTTAGCAAATTTATCTATGAATTTAAAACCGGCATTATGTCTTGTGTTTTCGTATTCTTTGCCAGGATTACCTAGTCCAACTATTAATTTCATGTAAGTCACCTTCTTTTTTACGATAATATTATACCATATTTTAAAATATATGGTCATTTTAATTATTTATGAATAGAATACTTTAGAAAAGAGGTGGATTTATTTGAATGATAAATATGGGTGCAAATCATGTGAGATAGGAGATAATTATGGGCTTTTATGTGTGAGTGAATGTAATG
>CALVRQ010000094.1 GCA_944358685.1 uncultured Bacilli bacterium | reverse complement strand
CCACATGGGCATGGTTCGTTACGACCTACTTTTTTAACTCTCTTTGGTGTTTGTTTTTTAGCTTTACTTTTATCTTCATTTGGTGTGCCTTTTATAACTTGCTCTCTTTCAGTATTTTGTCTAATTTCAGCATTTAATAAGTATCTACTAATATCCATATCAATGGTAGCTAGTAAGTTATCAAACATCTCATAACCTTCAGCAGTATAAGCTTGAAGTGGATTTTCTTGGGCGTATTGTCTTAGATAAATTCCTTCACGTAGTAAACTCATGGAATTGATGTGTTCCATCCAATGAGTATCTATTACTCTTAGTGAAATTGCTTTTTCAAATTCATTTTTTAATTCGTCTGGGAATTCAGCAATTTTAGTTTCATATTCTTCACAAACATGTTCATAGATTGTTTCAGTTAAACTTTCTGGATCTAGTTGTTCTAATTCATCAATTGATAAATCATTTTTTAATAAGTTTTCATTAACTGTTTCTAAGATTTCACTGACATCTAAGCCAGTTAATTTATTGCTATCTATTAAGTGACTATTAACAATATTTTTAATATGATTTTTGAAATGTTCTAAAGTTATACTATGAATTGAATCGCTATCTAAGATTTGATTACGTCTACCATAGATAATCATACGTTGGTTATTGATGACATCATCATATTCTAGTAAGTGTTTACGAGTATCATAGTTATTACCTTCAACACGTTTTTGCGCTGATTCAATTGATCTTGATAAGGCTTTACTTCTAATGGAAAGTTCTCCATCAAAGCCAACTCTTTGAAGTAGATTTTTAGCTCTATCGGTACCAAATCTAACCATTAAATCATCTTCAAATGATACACAGAATTGAGTCATTCCTGGATCTCCTTGACGTCCAGAACGTCCTCTTAACTGATTATCAATACGTCTTGATTCATGTCTTTCTGTACCTAAAACGCATAATCCACCTAGTGCTTTTACACCTTTGCCTAATTTGATATCAGTACCACGGCCAGCCATATTGGTGGCAATAGTAACTGCTCCTTTTTCACCTGCTTTAGCAATTATTTCTGCTTCACGGGCATTATTTTTTGCATTTAATACTTCGTGTGGTATATGTTCTTTTTTAAGCATGTTACTTAATTTTTCACTGTTTTCAACAGCGACAGTACCTACTAGAACTGGTTGTCCTTTTGAATGTCTTTCCTTTATTTCGTTGACAATTGCTCGATATTTACCTTCGGCTGTTGCGAAGATTAAATCACTATAGTGCTCACGAATAATTGGTTTATTTGTATGTATTTGAATAACATACATGTTATAAATCTCTCTAAACTCTTCTTCTTCAGTTTTTGCAGTACCGGTCATACCAGAGATTTTTTTGTACATTCTAAATAAATTTTGGAATGTTATGGTTGCTAAAGTTTTAGTTTCTTCGTTAATTTGAACTCCTTCTTTAGCTTCAATTGCTTGATGTAAGCCTTCTGAGAATGCTCTACCTGGCATTAAACGACCAGTAAATTGGTCAACAATAACGATTTTTCCATCTTGAATAACGTAATCAAAGTCTTTTTTCATACTATAGTTAGCATGTAATGCTTGATTAATGAAGTGTACTAAAGTTGCATGTTCAATATCATATAAGTTTTTAACATTGAAATATTTTTCGGCTTTTTTAATACCAGTTTCATCTAATGACGTAGCTTTAGTTTTTTCATCATATATGTATCCTTCGTCTTCTTTTAAAGTTTTGACGAATTTATCAGCTTGTTGATATAAATTTGCCGATTGCATTTTTCCACCAGAGATAATTAATGGAGTTCTAGCTTCATCAATTAAAACTGAGTCAACTTCGTCAATAATAACAAAGTTTAATGGTCTTTGTACTCTATCTTCAGCACGTACAACCATGTTGTCTCTTAAGTAGTCAAAACCAATTTCATTATTGGTTGAATACATAATGTCACAATTATATGCTTTTCTCTTTTCAGCTTGGTTATATTCACGGTAATTAATACCAACTGTTAGGCCTAAAAATTCATAAATTTTTCCCATCCAAACAGCATCACGACCAGCTAAGTATTCGTTGACAGTGATGATATGAACACCTTCACCTGTTAGGGCGTTTAGGTATGCTGGTAAGATAGATGTTAAGGTTTTACCTTCACCTGTTTTCATTTCAGCTATATTACCATAGTGAATGGCAAGACCACCTAATAACTGTACATAATATGGTTTTTCACCAATTACACGGTAAGCAGTTTCTCTTGCTACTGCAAAAGCTTCTACTTTAATATCTTCTAATGTTTCGCCGTTTTTTAATCTTTCTTTGAATTCAGCTGTTTTAGCTTTTAATTCTTTATCAGTTAGTTCAGACATTTCAGCATCTAAACTATCAATTTCATCAGCTATTTTTTTGAATTTTTCTAATTCTTTATATTCATGATCAAATACTTTTTTTAGAAATTTCATACTGTCCATCCTTTCGTCTATATAGTATTTTACCAAAAAATAAGTAAAATTCATAGAAAAACAGGGTAAAAAGTCAAAATAAATTGAATTTTGTACCCTGTTTTATTCTTGTTTTGGTGATAATACATTAGAAAAATCGCACTTGGCGATTATTTCTCTTTAATTAACCCGTAGTTGCCGTCTTCTCTTTTATAAATTACTTCAATATCTCCAGTTTTTGAATTTCTGAAAATAAAGAATGTATGATCGATTAAATTCATTTGTAAAATAGCTTCGTCCTCGCTCATTGGTTTAAGTTCAACATCTTTACGTTTAACTATCTTACTTTTATCATCTTCTGTTTTTTCAACTTTGTAATCAGTAACAAAGCCAGAAAATTTATCCTTAATTACTTTTTTGCTCATTCTAGTTTTGTTTTTACGAATTTGTCTTTCAAGTTTGTCGATGATTAAATCAATAGCAGCAAAAGGATCTTTATGACTTTCTTCGGCTCTTAAGATTACTTTTTTGACAGGAATTGTTACTTCTACTTTGTAATTTGGTTCAACTGACCTAATTGCAACGGTCGCTGTAAAATCTTCTCCTTCATTAAAGTATTTGTCGAGCTTTGATAGCTTCTTTTCTGCATGTTCTTTGAGGTCATTTGTGACTTTGACTTTTTTGCCACGAATTATATATTTCATATCATCACCTTCCAATTACATTATACCATAAAATATGTACAAATTATATGATATTATGTGGGAAATTATGTGTTTTTTGCAGAAAAAAAACTACACTAACGCAGTTTTTATTTCAACAACATTTTTTGCTTGCAAGCCTTTGTCTGTTCTGACTAAATCGAATTCAACATACTGACCTTCAACTAAAGTCTTATAGCCAGGAGTAAGAATAGCTGAATAGTGGACGAATATATCTTCTTTATCGTTGTATTCTATAAAGCCAAAACCTTTTTCGTTGTTGAACCATTTTACTTTGCCTTTCACAATTACATCTCCCTTCTAGTAAATCTCTTACAATAACAGTATAATTTAATCTCAAAAATTTTTCAATTAAAACTGTATTGCTTTTTCCGACAAAATTTTTACTACTATTACTTCTATAATAATGTGCACAAGTACTACATCGACGAGTTTAATTTTACACGTAGAAATGATGCCTGCGCTTAACTTTGTCTGAATGGATATTTATTTTGACCGAATGCTAACAAGTGTCACTAGTAGAATACTTTTATTTCGAATTGGCAATATTTTGTGTCGTTTAAGCATTTTGCTTATTTTTTGTCAAAATTTGCGTTATCATTGTTAATGTAAAGAGAGGTAGTACAAAATTCATGAAAGAGGCTTTTATTAATAATTCAATGAATGTTATTAAAAAATATTATCCTGAGTATGATGAAGTTAAGTTAGCTGAACTAAAATATGGATTATTAGGATTATATTTATTAATTTCTAAATCAATTATTATATTTGGGATTGCCTTATTTTTGGGAATATTTAAAGAGTTATTAATCTTTACATTAATATATAATTTTATAAGGCTTCCGTCATTTGGAATGCATGCACC
>CALVRQ010000093.1 GCA_944358685.1 uncultured Bacilli bacterium | reverse complement strand
ATAATAAGCAGTAAGAAAAATGGGTAAAATAAAAAATTTTTTTTTTTTTTTTTTACTAGGATTTACTTTAGGATTAATTTCAGGAAGTTTAGTAATGGTGTATGCACAAACATATTTTCATTCTAATCAAACTACTTATGATAATAGTGCAAGTGGAATGCAGGCGACTGATGTTCAAGGAGCGATAGATGAACTTTATAATACTTGCTTCCCACCAAAAACTGGTGGAGATGCAATTTTAGATGAAGTGGATATAGTAATTTCAGGAGATGGACTTTACGCCGATGAATACGAAGAAGGAAAATATACATATAAAGGAACCAATCCGAATAATTATGTAACCTTTAATAATGAGCAAGCAGGATGGAGAATTATATCTATAAATTCAGATGGAACAATAAAGCTAATGAGAAATACAAGTATTGGAGATATGGCCTGGGATAATTTAAATACACATAATTGGAATCTTCCTGCAACCCTTAACACTTCTTTGAATAGTATGTATTATAATGGACTTAATTCAACTGCCCAAAGTCAAATAGTAGAAGCAACGTATCATGCGGGTGCAGTAACTGATGGTAATATTAATATACAAAATCAAATAAGTGATGAAAAAGGAACAACATCAAAAGTAAAAGTAGCCTTACCAACGGTAAGTGAATATTTGAGAGCCAATTCAAATAAAGAACAGTGTGGAACATTTAGGTTAAATCATGATAATTATAGAATATGTCAAAATTCTAATTGGATGTATATAAATGATAATTGGTGGACCTTGTCGCCTAATTCTGGATACTCTCACGATGTGTTCCACGTGTATAGCAACGGTCGCGTCGGTAGCACCTATTCCAACGCTACGAGCTATGCGGTCTGCCCTACAATTACACTATCATCATCAGTCAAAATCACAGGTGGAAATGGCTCTCAAAGTAATCCATTTACCTTAACTTAGTACTGGACAGTTTTGAATAAAGTAGTAAAAATAAAGGTAAAAGTGGGTGTAAATGTTCACCCAATAGTAAGAAAATGCATAGTTTTAAGATTAAATCTATGCATTTTTATATGATAAAATTACTAAAACTATTTAAGGAGACATCTAAATTATTATAAACTTTTATGTTGACATTAACATATACAACATAATAATTAATAAAAATTAATAGACTCCATAGTTATACAAAAAGCAAAACATAAGTATCGTTTTATCATAATTTACTTCACATAATTTAACGTTTTCATTTGTTTTTTAACGTTTTTTCTGTTATAATTCTAATGGTGATGATATGGCAAAATATGATGAACATTCAATAAAAATATTAGAAGGATTAGAAGCAGTTAGAAAAAGACCAGGCATGTATATCGGATCAACAGACAAAAGAGGACTGCACCATCTAGTCTGGGAAATTGTTGATAATAGTATTGATGAAGCAATCAATGGTTATGGAGACAAAATAAATATAACCATTCATAAAGATGGTAGTGTAAGTGTTGAAGACTTTGGTAGAGGAATACCAACTGGAATGCATGAAAGTGGTAAATCGACACCTGAAGTTATATATACAGTTCTGCACGCTGGTGGAAAATTTGAAACATCAGGTTATAAAGTATCTGGTGGTCTTCATGGTGTAGGTGCATCTGTAGTTAACGCTTTAAGCAAATGGATGGAAGTTACGATAAAAAGAGACGGTGGAGAATATTTCATCAGTTTCAAAAATGGCGGACACTTAGATAAGAAAATAAAAAAAATTGGCAAAACAAATAAAACAGGTGTTAAAGTTAGATTCATGCCTGATGATGAAATTTTCAGTGTAACTACATTTTCATTTTCAACGATTTGCGAAAGAATGCAAGAAAGTGCTTTTTTACTTAAAAATATCACTATTGATATATATGATGAAGCAACCGATAGAAAAGAATCATATCATTATGAAAAAGGATTAAACTCTTTCGTTGAATATTTAAACACTGATAAAAAAGTTCTGCACAAACCATATGATTTTCACGGTATAAAAGATGGTATTAACGTTGAAATAGCTTTCCAATATACAGAAAGTTATTCAGAAAATATTATATCTTTCGTAAACAATGTCAAAACATCAGATGGTGGAACCCATGAAGTAGGTTTTAAAACAGCTATCACAAGAGTATTTAATGATTATGCCAGAAACAATGGCTATCTAAAAGCTAAAGATAAAAATTTTGAAGGCCCTGACACTAGAGAAGGATTAACCGCCATCATAAGTTTACAAATACCAGAAAAGCTCCTTCAATTTGAAGGACAAACTAAAGGTAAACTAGGATCACCAGCTGCGAGAACCGCTGTCGACAATATAACCACTGAACAGCTTCAATTCTTCTTAGAAGAAAATAAAGAAACAGCCACTAAAATTTTAGAAAAAATGGTTAAATCTAAACAAGTTAGAGAAGCTGCTAGAAAAGCTAGAGATGAAGCTAGAAACGGTAAAGGAAAAAATAGAAAAGAAAAATCTATCAGTGATAAATTTACCCCAGCACAATCTAAAAATCCAAAAATAAACGAATTATTCTTAGTCGAAGGAGATTCAGCTGGTGGTTCAGCTAAACAAGGAAGAGATAGAAAATTTCAAGCTATATTACCTTTAAGAGGTAAAGTAATAAACACTGAAAAAGCCTCATTAACTGATGTTCTAGCTAACAACGAAATAAACACCATGATTAGAACCATAGGTGCTGGAATTGGTAGTGATTTCAAAATCGAAGACTGTAATTATGATAAAGTAATAATCATGACCGATGCTGATGACGACGGTGCCCATATTGCCATATTACTTTTAACATTCTTCTATAGATTCATGAAACCATTAATTGAAAACGGTCATTTATATATAGCTATGCCACCTCTTTATGCCCTAAAAAATGGTAATAAAGTATATGGTTATGCATGGACCGACGAACAAGCCGAAGAAATTAGAAAGCAAAACAAAGTAAAACTTGAAAAACAAAGATATAAAGGTCTAGGTGAAATGAACGCTGAACAACTATGGGAAACAACAATGGATCCAAATAAGCGTAGCTTAATTAAAGTAAATCTTTCTGACGCTAGTTTAGCAGAAAGAAGAGTAAGCGTACTTATGGGAGATAATGTTGAACCACGTAAAAAATGGATTGAAGAAAATGTTGAATTTACCCTCGAAGATAATTACGCAAGGTAGGTGAAATAAATTGGAAGAAGCAGTAAAAAGAATATACGACTACTCATTAGAATACATCATGGGTGATAGTTTTAGTAGATATGCTAAAGCCATCATACAAGATAGAGCCCTTCCAGACGTTAGAGATGGTTTAAAGCCAGTTCAAAGAAGAATTTTATATGGAATGTATAAAGATGGTAATACTTATGATAAACCAACAAAAAAATCAGCCAAAGCTGTTGGAAATATCATGGGATTCTATCATCCACACGGTGATTCAAGTATCTATGATGCACTAGTTAGAATGAGTCAGTGGTGGAAAAATAATTTATGCTATGTTGAAATGCAAGGTAATAATGGTTCTATGGACGGTGATGGTGCCGCTGCCATGCGTTACACTGAAGCAAGACTAACCAAAGTAGCTGGAGAACTTTTAAAAGACATCAATAAAGATACTGTTTTAATGAGTTTAAACTATGATGACACCTTATTAGAACCAACCGTCTTGCCCGCTAAATTTCCAAACCTTTTAGTCAATGGAGCAACCGGTATTTCTGCAGGATATGCCACCAATATTCCACCACATAATCTAGGTGAAATAATTGATGCTACAATTAAAAGAATTGATAGCCCAAACTGTAGATTAGATACAATTTTAGAAATAGTTAAAGGCCCTGATTTTCCAACCGGTGGAGTTGCCGAAGGATTAAAAGGAATCAAAGAAGCCTTCACTACCGGTAAAGGTAAAATAAATGTTAGGTGTAAATACGAAGTAACTGGTCCAAAATCAAAAAGACAAATTATAATATCTGAAATTCCTTATGAAGTAAATAAAGCAGCTTTAGTCAAAAAAATTGATGACATTAGAATTGAAAAGAAAATTGAAGGAATTGCTGAAGTCAGAGATGAAACCGATAAAAATGGTCTACAAATAGCCATAGACTTAAAAAAAGACGCTAACGAAGATTTAATAATCAACTATTTACTTAAAAATACCGACATGATGATTTCTTATAACTATAATATGGTTGCTATTGTAAATAGAAGACCAATGGTTTTAGGTATTCTAGATATTTTAGATGCTTACATTGCTCATCAAAAAGAAGTTATTACTAGAAGAACTGAATTTGATTTAAAAGTTGCTAAAGCTAGAATGCATATCTTAGAAGGTTTAATCAAAGCCTTATCTATTTTAGATGAAGTAATTAAAGTAATTAGAGCATCTAAAAATAAAGCTAATGCCATTGAAAACTTACAAGTAGAATTTGACTTTACCAAACCTCAAGCTGAAGCTATTGTCAATTTACAACTATATAAATTAACCAACACCGACGTTACAGAACTTAAAAAAGAAATGGAAGAAAAAGAAAAAGAAATAGCCATATGGACGGGAATTCTAGAAAATGAAGAAGCCTTAAAACACGTCATGAAAACTGAACTTAAAATGATAAAAAAAGAATATGCAACTCCAAGAAAAACAGAAATTAAAGATGAAGTAACTGAAATTAAAATTAGTGCTACATCATTAATTCCAAAAGAAGATTGCATAGTAGTAATTACTAGTGAAGGTTATGTCAAAAGAGTATCCCTAAGAAGTTACTCAGCCTCTAATAATGATGAAACCGGATTAAAAGACAAAGACTATAAAACAGCTATGTATGAAGCAAACACCATG
The DNA here is from genome assembly GCA_944358685.1 of uncultured Bacilli bacterium. The sequence goes on along the minus strand of CALVRQ010000093.1, from coordinate 1,604 downwards.
GATACTTTACTATTATTCACATCACTTGGAAATTTCCTTTACGTTCCAGTTTACGAACTACCGGATTTAAAATGGAAAGACATGGGTAAACATATCAGTAACATCATTAAAATCAGTAGCGATGAAGAAATTGTTGCCTCTTATTTAACTAAAAACTTTAAAGAAGATATAAACTTCTTATCATTCACTAAAAACGGTATGGTCAAACAAACAAATATAAAAGAGCTTAAACTTCAGAGATATACTAAACCAGGTAATTTAATGAAACTAAAACCAAAAGATAAAGTAATATCAGTTGTAAAAGCCAAAAATGAAATTTTAGTGTCAACTCATAATGGTCTAGCCCTAAGATATTTAACTAATGAAGTGCCAGTAACCGGTCTAAGAGGTAGTGGTGTCAAAGCTATAAACTTAAAAGATGATTATGTAATTAGTGGTGGGTCATTTAACGAAGCTGAATATGCCTTATTCATCACAAATAAAGGAACAGCTAAAAGAGTTAAAATAGAAGAATTTGACATCATGACAAGAGCCCGTAAAGGATTACTTGCCATTAGAGATGTTAAAACTAACCCTTATAAATTAATTAAAGCTTTTGTCATAAATCAAAAACAAGAGATTGGTATTTTAACAAATGAAATAATTTATCACAAATTATCAGAATTTCCAATCTGTGACCGCTATCAAACTGGCTCTACAATCACCAAAGATAAAATTAAAAATGTTTTCATTAAAACAGAATTAATTTCAGCAAAAGATTTAGAACAAGCCTCTGAAAAAGCAGAAGAAGTTCCTCAAGAACAACCTAAAGAAGATAAAACAACTCCAAAAACAAAACAAGATAAACAAATATCCCTAGACCAAATTGATCAGCAAATATTAACCATTGATGACTTTTTAGAAGATTTTGATAAATAAATATATTAAAATTAAAGAAAATACTGACTAAACATCAGTATTTTTTCTTCCTGTTAAATAATCTATTGAAACTTCAAATTTACAAGCAAAATTAAATAAAAACTCAAGTGGGATTTTTCTATCATATCTCTCATAACTACTATAAGTCCTTTGCGGAATATTAAGTAAACTTGCAATCTGCTCTTGAGATAATTTATTATTTAAACGGACCTTTTTTAATCTTTTACTTGTAACTAAAGAATCATATAAATAATTACATTTAAAAACCTTATTATCACTCATTTTCTTTTGTGATAAATCATTGTCAACTCTCATATCATGAAACTTCTTAAGATTAAATACCATAATTACACCTCTATATTGATTGTAAATGGTATTTTTTTTAACAGACACACATACCCGTTTTGTTAATGTAAAAAAGCTCTATTTTAAAGCTTTTAACTCTTTTTGTGATAAACCAGTTATTTTAGAAATCATATCTAAAGCTATATGATTTTCTAACATTTTTTTAGCGACTTTTAAATTCGTTTCTTTTTGACCTTCAGTATAAGCTTCAGAGGCTAGTGTTTTAATTAATTTTTCATTTTCTTCTTCTGGCGTCATAAACTCAGTAAACTTTTGATTCTTATTTAATCTTCTAACTTCTTTTTCAAATAGTTCCATATATTCATCACCCTTACACATTT
>CALVRQ010000092.1 GCA_944358685.1 uncultured Bacilli bacterium | reverse complement strand
TAAATAATATAATTAGGGTAGCGACTATCCGATACTGGTCTATGGAGGAGTCTAAGACTGCTATGAAGTAGAAAGAGCTTACCGTGAGGTAAGCTAATACCAAAATTTATTTTGGTATTTTGTTCTTAATAAAGTATATTTCATATCCACATTTATTAGCAATTTGTTCAATTGTATCAAAAGAAATAATTCTTTGTTCGTTTTCATATCGCGAAAGATTTTGCTGGGATATACCAATTTCTTTGGCTAATACATCTTGCTTTAGTTTCTTATTTTTTCTCATATATTTTAATGCTTTTCCTATCATAAAAATCGACCTTGATTATATAAAAAATATACCATTTCGGCGTAATTAAATATTTGAATACTCCAAAATGGTATATTATTGAAAAATAGAGAATTGTTTAAAATATGAAGACAAAGGAGAGGTATTTATGAAAGAGAAAAATAACAAATGTATCAAGACAAATATAATAGGATTTGTAATGGGAATAGTGGTGTGTGGAGGCGTAAGTGTAATAGCAGCGACGTATTTTCCAAGTAATCAAGTGACGTATGAAAATGGGACAAGTGGAATGCAGGCAACAAATGTACAAATTACAGGAGGATATGGGTCACAATCTAATCCATTTACAATTGAGTAGAGAAATAGGAGATTATATAAAACTCGAAATGTAATGTTTCGGGTTTTATTGTGGAAAAAATATTTATCACAATATTTTTATTATTTTAGAGGTTGGTTGACAAGACAAGAACGATAATTTATAGTATAATGATAAGAGGGTGATGTTATGCGTGAACTCTTTGAAATATTAAACGAAAATATAAAAAAGCATGATGAAGTTATTATTATGACGCATGCTAGGCCTGATTTAGATGGAATGGGGTCAGCGCTTGCATTTTTTAAGATAGTTACTTCTATGAAGAAGAAGTGTTTTATTGTGTCACCAAAGGAAAAATTTTATCGTTCTTTAGATAAGGCTATTAAGTTATTAGATGAAAATAATATAAAATTTGAATTTAGAAGTGAAGATGAGATATTAAATAGTAAATTTAGTAAACCTTTACTTGTTATTTTAGATACGCAAAAACCAGAATTAGTAGAGTCTGATAAGGTATTAGATGTTATTGGTGATAAGATTGTTATTGATCATCATATTGGTAGTTTAGATACTATTGATGATACGATTTATAAATATTGTGATGCGAATAAATCTAGTATTGTTGAGGTAATGGCTGAGTATTTGAATTATTTAAAGTTAAATATCGAGCCGTTAATTTTGACAGTATTACTTTCTGGTATGGTTGTTGATACTAGTAGTTTTAATATAAAAACTACATCTAGGACTTTTGAAATGGCGGCTTATTTAGCTAAAAATGGAGCAGATTTTGTAATTATTCAAGATTTACTTAAGGAACCAAAGGAAGAAATGGTTAAAAGATATGGTTTTATAAGTGATAGTGTAGAAGTGGTTCCAGATGTTTTGATGTGCAAGATGGATGATAAGATTCATGGTAATGTGGATATTGCATTGCTTGCTAAAGAGTTACTTAAATTTGAGGATATTAAGGCTTCTTTTGCTATCGGTAAATTATCTAATAGAATTGTTGGTGTTAGTGCACGTTCTATAGGAGAAGTTAATGTTGGTGAGCTTATGGAAAAAATAGGTGGTGGCGGGCATTTGACAGATGCGGCTGCACAAATTAAAGATAAATCTATAGATGAAGTTGCAAAAGAATTAGAAAAAGTTATTAAGGATGTGATAGAATGAGAGTTATATTGCTTCAAGATGTAAAGAAACAAGGAAAGAAAAATGATATAATAGAAGTTAAAGATGGATACGGAAGATTTTTGATTAATAATAAAATGGCAGTTTTAGAGACTAAGGGTAGTAGTAAGGTTTTAAAGAAACAAACTGAAGAAGCTGCTTTAGAGGAGTCTTTACTTTTAAAAGAATGTGAGGGTATTAAAAATAAATTAGAAAAGATGACTTTAAATTTTAAAGTTAATACTGGTAAAAATGGTCAAGTTTTTGGTCAAATTAGTACAAAACAGATTGCTGATGAGCTTAAGAAAAAAGGGTTTGATATTGATAAAAGAAAGATTAAATTAGATGTTCCAATTAATACTTTAGGAACGACAAATGTTAAAGTTATTTTGCACAAAAAAGTTGAGGCTACTTTAAAAATACATTTGGAAAAGTAGGTGATTAGATGAATGATAGGTCGATGCCCCAAAAAATAGATGCGGAGCAAGCTATTCTTGGTTCAATGTTTTTAAGTGAGAAGGCTTTAGAACGTATTACTGAAAGATTAAATAAGGATATGTTTTATTTAGATTCTCATAAGAAAATATTTGATACTATAAAAAAATTAGCTGATAAGAAAGTACCGATTGATATTACGACAGTAACGGCTGAACTTGAGAAGAAAAAGTTGCTGAATCAAGTTGGTGGTGTTGAGTATTTAACCCAAATAATTAATATAGTGCCGACGGCAGCTAATGCTGATGAGTATATCAATATAATTGAAGAAAAATTTTTAAGACGTAATTTGATTGAGGCTGGGACTGATATTGCAAATTCTGGTTTTTCTTCAACAGAAGATATTGGCGATATTTTAGATGAAGCTGAGAAAAAAATATTTGATGTAGTTAAGAATAGACGTGGTTCTGAATTTAAAAGTATTCAGGATGTGCTATTTAAGGCACAAGTTGATTTAGAAAAGTTATCATCACAAAAAGGTGAAATTACGGGTGTTCCATCTGGATATTATGATATTGATAGATTAACTGCTGGTTTTCATGAGAATGAGCTAATTATAATTGCCGCACGTCCAGCAATGGGTAAAACAGCATTTGCGGTTAATTTAGCTGTTAATATGGCGATGAATGCGAAAAAAACTGTAGCTTTATTTAATATGGAAATGGGGGCAGAACAGCTTATTAGTCGTATGCTTTCTTCAGTTGGACAAATTGAAGCTTCGAAATTACGTACAGGTAAATTAGAGCATCAAGATTGGAAACGGGTTAATGAGGCTATTAGTCGCTTAGCAGATACTAAAATATTTATTGATGATACTCCTGGTATGACAGTAAGTGAGATTAGAGCAAAATGTAGAAGGCTTGCTAATTCTGAAGATGGACTTGATATTGTTATTATCGACTATTTGCAATTAATTAGTGGTTCTGCTAGATATGCAGGTCAAAGGCAACAAGAAGTGTCTGAAATTTCTAGGTCTTTAAAGACAATGGCGATGGAACTTAATATTCCGGTTATTGCTTTAGCTCAGCTTTCTCGTAGTGTTGAAGGTAGAGAGGATAAAAGACCACTTCTTTCTGATTTAAGGGAATCTGGCTCTATTGAGCAAGATGCTGATATTGTCGCATTTTTATATCGTGATGATTATTATAATAAAGAAAGTGCGATTGATGAAAATACTAGTAAAAGTGAATTTATTATTTCTAAACATCGTAGTGGACCTACCGCAACAGTTAATTTGATATTTAAAAGAGATACTAGTTCATTTTTCAATATGGAAAATAGTCAGGTAGGTGATTAGATGAAAAAGTTTTCAATTTTGTTTATGCTTTTTATAATAACTGTTGGTGTTTTTGTACTTGGGTTTGGATATAAAACAACGCCTGAGCCTAACAATTATTATGAAGTGTATTTAGACGATGAGTCTTTAGGAACAATTAGGTCAGAAAAAAAGCTTGAAGATTATATTGATGCGAATGGTGCATATTATAAACGAAAATTTAATGTTGATAAAGTTTATTCACCTAAGGGATTGCAAATTAGAAAGTTGACAACTTATAGTGGTGATGTTGATTCTGTAAAGGATGTTTATAAAAAAATTTCTGATAAGGAAACATTTACTATTAAAGGATATGAATTTGTTATTAAAAAGCAAGCCGATGAGAAGGATACTGAGGCTAAAGAAAAACTTACAACCCAAACTATTTATGTTTTGGATAAAAAGGTCTTTAAAGAGGCGGTAGAGACTTTGATTAAGACTTTTGTTGGTTCAGATCAGTATCAAGCTTATATTGATGATACACAGGTAGAAATTGAAACAACTGGTGAGAATATTGAAAATGTATATATTAATGAAGATATAACAGTTAAGGAAACGAAGATACCTGTTGACGAGACAATTTATACTAGTGCTTCTGACCTTGCAAATTACTTGCTTTATGGTAAAGAACAAACTGGAATAGATTATATTGTTCAAGCTGGTGATACGATTGAAAATGTAGCTTTTAATAATAAAATTAGTCCGGAAGAAGTTTTGATTTCTAATACTAGTTTAACTAGTACAACGAATTTATTATATCCTGGTCAAAAATTAAGGATAGTTGAAACTAATCCGCAAATCAGTGTGGTTGAAGAGTCTTATGTGGCCATGGATATGGAAAGTCAATATACGACTGAAGAAAGATATGATAATAATGTAGTTATTGGACAAGATAAGGTTATTCAAGAAGGAGAGAATGGTTTAGTGCGCGTTGCTCAAAGGGTTAGAAAAGTTAATGGAGTTATTAATTATGTTGATCCACAAAGTAAAACGGTACTTAAGGAGCCGGTTAGTAAGATTATTTTGAAAGGTAATAAGTATATTCCTGATGTAGGTAGTATTACTAGTTGGGGATGGCCTACTGATAGTGGATGGACTTTAAGTAGTGGTTATGTATGGCGTACTAATCCAGTTAGTGGCAAGCGTGAGTTACATGGTGGTTTAGATATTAGTGGTACTGGATATGGTTCAAATGTTTATGCGACTAATAATGGACGTGTTAAAGAAGCTGGTTATCATTATAGTTATGGTAATCATGTAATTATCGATCACAATAATGGTTATTTGACTTTATATGCACATATGTCAAAGATAAAAGTTAAAGTTGGTCAGGTTGTGGCTAGAGGGGATGTTATAGGTTTAGTCGGAATGACTGGAGTAGCAACAGGGCCACATGTTCATTATGAAATATGGAAAGGTTGCGATTATTGCCGAATTAATCCGATGAGTATGTACTAATGAAAATATGTGTTTTAGCTAGCGGTAGTAAAGGTAATAGTGCATATATTGAAACTGATAAGACTAAGTCACTTGTTGATTTAGGTATGAGTGCTGGTTATGTGGCTAAGGCTTTGAAAAATATTGGTGTAGACCCTTCTTCAATTCAGAGGGTCTTTATCACTCATGCTCATACGGACCACGTAGCTGGGTTAAAAGTTTTTTTAAAGAAGTATCATCCAATAGTTTATTTAACTAAGAAAATGGAAGAAGAGATAGGTTTTGATATTGAAGATAAAGTCTATATTGATGATGATGTTTCTGTTGATGATTTGAATGTAACGGTTATAAAAACATCTCATGATGCGGCTGATAGTAATGGGTATGTGTTTTCTTCTAGAGGCAAATCAGTAGCTTATATTACAGATACTGGTTATATTCATGTTAGAAATTTTGATAAGTTAAAAAATAAGAGTGTTTATGTTTTTGAGAGTAATCACGATGTGAGAATGCTTAGAGAAGGAAGGTATCCTTATTATCTTCAGCAAAGAATATTAAGTGATAAAGGACATTTATCTAATAAAGATTCGGCATATTATTTATCAAAATTTATTGGGGATAATACTGAAAGGATTATTTTAATCCATTTAAGTGAAGAAAATAATAAACCAGAACTTGCTTTAAAGACATTACTTGATACATTTGAAAAAAATGATATTAAAATTCCAGATGTTGAGATTGCGATGCAGAGGGAAAGTACGGAGTTAATAGAGTTATGAAGATAATATGTGTTGGAAAAGTTAAAGAGAAGTTCTTTGTGGATGCTATAAAAGAATATAGTAAGAGAATTTCTAAATATACAAAGTTGGAAATTATAGAGGTTGCTGATGAGGCTTTAGAAAGTGTGGCTATGAAAAAAGAAGGCGAGAGGATACTTTCTAAAATTAAGGATAATGATTATGTTGTTACTTTGGAAATAGAAGGAAATAGTTTATCATCTGTAGAGTTTGCGAAAAAGATAGATAATAATTTTAATAGTAATAAGAATTTAACTTTTGTAATAGGTGGTTCTTATGGTTTGGATGATTCTGTCAAATCAAGAAGTGATTATAAATTATCCTTTTCTAAGTTTACTTTTCCTCATCAGATGTTTAGAGTATTGTTATTAGAGCAAATTTATCGGGCATATAAAATAAATAATAATGAGAATTATCATAAATAATATTAATTGTATAAAAAAATAATTAATCACCCATTATTAAATTGAAGGGTGATTTTTAAATGAAAAAGACTATTATATTATTGTTTATTATTGGTATTTTTTATATATTTGTAAGTGATGCTTTAGCTAAGAAATTAACAATTCCTGATGATGCAATTAGAATAAGGATTATTCCTAATAGTAATTCGGCTTTTGACCAAGATGTGAAAGCTAAAGTAAAAGATAAAATAGAAATTACGATGTATGATTTGCTTAAAGATGCGAAAAGTTCTAAAGAGGCGGAGGAAATTATTAAGAATAATTTAGAACTTGTGGATAAGGATGTTAAGAAAATACTTAGTGAGGAAAATTATGATAAAGGTTATAAGATAAATTTTGGTCAGAATTATTTTCCTGAGAAAACGTATAAGGGTGTTAAATACGAAGAAGGTTATTATGAATCTTTGCTTATTACTTTAGGTAAGGGAGAAGGGGATAATTGGTGGTGTGTGTTATTTCCACCTTTATGTTTAATTGAGGGGGAAGAAAATACGGAGGTTGAATATAAATCTATTGTTATGGAAATAATAGAAAAATATTTGTCCTAAAATTATAACTAGTACCATAAGATTTTATAAGAGGTGAAGGATTCTGTGCTACTAGTTTTTTTGATGGCAATTAGTTTAAGTATGGATGCTTTTTCTTTGGCACTTGTATATGGAACACTTGGTATAAGTAAAAAATATAAAATACTTTTATCTTTTATAGTTGGAGTTTATCATTTTATTATGCCTTTAATTGGTATGCTTTTTGGTGAGTTTATTTCGTCATCATTTCATTTTAATTATGATATTTTGGTAGCGATAATTTTATCATTTATAGGAATTGAAATGATAGTGAATTCATTTAAGCAAGATGAGGAAGTTTCTGAATTAAAATTACCAGATTTGTTTTTATTTGGTTTGGCAGTGAGTATTGATAGTTTAACACTTGGCATAACTTTACCAAATTTTGATGTTAATAAGGTTTTGTCTCCGTTTATGTTTGCGTTATTTAGTGGCCTGTTTACTTTTGTTGGTTTGTCTATAGGTAATAAAATTGAAAAATTATTAGGTAAAATAGCAACTATTGTTGGAGGAGTTATTTTAACGTTAATTGGGCTTGTTTTTGCTTTATAGTGCGTTAATAAAATGTGACTTACTTGTAAAATTGTGTGAATGTGTTAAAATAGATTGAAAGGTGATTTTTTGTGGATAAAATTAAAGTTATAGGAAAACAAATTTTAAGTGGAAAAATATATATAAGTGGTTCTAAAAATAGTGTGGTTTCATTGCTTCCTGCTGCAATTTTATCTGATGAATGTGTTATTGAAAAGGTTCCACATATTTCAGATGTTGATAATTTAGAGGAAATTTTAAGATTTCTAAATGTTAGATTTTCATTAGAAAGTGGAACTATTCATATTGATAGCACACAAATGGTTAACAAACCTATTACGGAAGAATATTCAACGAAACTTAGAGCATCTTATTATTTTATGGGAGCTTTGCTTGGACGTTTTAAAAAAGTGGAGATTAGTTTACCTGGTGGGTGTAATATAGGAACACGTTCTTTTGATTTTCATTTGAATGGTTTTGAAAAATTGGGTGCAAAGGTGACTGTTAAAGATAATTTATATATAATTGAAGCAGATAAATTGGAAGGAGCAGTTATTGATTTACCTTTTCCTAGTGTTGGGGCAACGGTTAATATAATATTGGCGTCAGTTATGGCTGATGGCAAAACTATAATTAATAACGCGGCTAGTGAACCAGAGATTGGAAATTTAATTGAGTTTTTAAATAGTATGGGAGCAAAAATAAAAGGAGTTAATACAAATAGATTAGAAATTACTGGTGTTTCTAAATTAAGTGGTGGTAAGGTTAAGGTTATTCCAGATAGGATTGAGGCTGGGACTTATATTTTGGCTGGAATTATGAATGGTAATAATTTAGAAATTTGTGATGTGATGCCTGAACATTTAACTAGTTTTTTTGAAGTATTAGATGAAATGGGGGCTAGTTATAAGATTGAAGGCGATAAAGTTATTACAAATAAGAGTTTACATTTAAAACCGGTGAAAATTGAGACTGCTGTTTATCCTGGGTTTGCAACTGATTTACAGCAACCAATTACTACCTTGCTTTTGCAAGCTGAAGGGGTAAGTATACTTAGGGAGACAATTTATGAAAATAGGTTTCAAAATACAAAATATTTGAATGAGATGGGTGCTAATATTGAAGTTTTAGGAGATACGATTAAAGTTTACGGACCTACTTCTTTAAAAGGTAAATTAGTTAAAACTAGTGATTTAAGAGCTGGAGCAGCTTTGGTTTTAGCGGCTCTTTCAGCAGAGGGGGAAACGACAATTACTGATATTAAACATTTGCTTAGAGGTTATAGTGATTTGATAAAGAAATTAACTAATGTTGGAGCTAAAATATGGCTTATAGATGAATAATTAAATTTTATAATTAATATATTTAAGTAGATTGATGTCTACTTTTTTTGGGGGTTTTTATGAAAAAAATATTAATTATTGGTTTGGTTTTGCTTTCTGTTTTTTTGATTTATTTGGCTAATATGGACAAAAAAGTTTATTATGTAGCTTTAGGTGATTCTTTAGAGCGAGTGTATGTTAATAATGAGGAGGTTTATGGATATTCTCATTATATTAAGAAATATTTAAAAGATGAAGGTTTACTTGAAAGATATTCTGATGATTTTGCTAAAGTTGATACGAGAATTACTGATGTTATTAATGATATTAATAGTAATAAAAAGATAAAAACTAATAAAGGTAGTTTTAGTTTAAAAAATGCTTTAATAAAAGCTGATTTAATTACACTAAATATTAGTTTTAAAGATGTATATAATAAACTTAATAAGAAAGATGTGGTATATAATGATGTATATGATTATATTGATGATTTAGCTTATGATTTAGAACGTTTATTTAAGTTGATGAGAGAATATTGTAAAGAAGATATAGTGATGGTTGGCCCTTATAATCCGTTTATTGATGAGTCAGATAAGTTAGATGTTTATGAATATTTTAATGAAAAATGCAAAGATGTGTGTTTAGATTATGATGCTATTTATGTTGATTTGAGTGATATTAATGAGATGAATGGTTATACTTATGAGGTTTTGTCTAATAGAGTAATTAATAAAATGAGTAAAAATTTATTTGAAACTTGATTTTTGTTTTGAAGTTTGCTAGAATATATTTGCATTAAATTTCTATGACTTGTTTTAGTCATGGCGGAAGGAGAAGATAGTATGAAAAAAGGAATTCATCCAGAATACATGGATACTAAAGTAACATGTGCTTGTGGTAATACATTTACAGTAAGATCAAACAAACCAGAGTTAGAGGTTGAAGTTTGTGATAAATGTCATCCATTTTTTACTGGAAAACAAGGAACAGTTAAAAAAGCTGGTCAAGTTGAAAAATTCAATAAAAAATATGGATTTACTACAGAAGCTAAATAATTGGCTTCTTTTTTGTTACATAAAAAAGCCTTTTATGGCTTTTGAATTAAGAAATTAATTAGTTCTTCGGGATTTTTGTTTTGATAAATAATTTGTTCCATAAGGTTTATGATTGGCATATCAACATCTTTGTTTGTAACGAGTTCACTGATTGATTTTAAGGTATATAATCCTTCAATGGTAGTGTTTTTGATGTAATTATTGATTTCTTCTTTAGAAGCTTTAGAGCCGATTAAATAACCAAAAGAATAATTACGGCTTTTTGAAGAAGTGGCAGTTAGTAATAAGTCACCAAATCCCGCATATGATAGGACGGTTGAACCATCGCCACCTAATCCTTTAATTAATGCTTTAATGTCGTGAAGAGATTCAGTTATTAGCATAGCAGATGTCGATTCTGGCATACCAAGTCCGGCTAAAATACCAGAAGCAATAGCTATAATATTTTTAACTGATCCGCATAATTCAGTTCCAATAATGTCATAACTTTTTCTTAATTTGAAATGATTGTTGACTAATGCTTTGAAAGTTAGTTCAATGGTTTCTTTATCTTGACAGGCTAAAGTTAAACCAACTGGATAGTTATTAGCAATGTCAATTGCAAATGAAGGACCTGATATGACAGCAATTTTTTCAGTTTTTAAAATGTTTTTAACGACATCATAAACAAATAAGTGGGTATCTTGTTCGATACCTTTGGTTGCTATACAAATTGGTGTGTCTTCATAATATTTTTTTACTTTTTTTTTTTTTTATGATAAAAAAGCGGTTGGAATAGCAATAATGATTAAATTAGTTTTGTTTAAAGCTTCTTCTAAATCACTAGTTATTTTAATTTTATTATTTATTTTAATGCTTGGAAGTTTTGGAGAAGTTCTAGTTTCGGTTAGTTCTTTAACTTCTTTTTCGAATGGAGTCCATATTACGACTTCGTTTTTATTTTCATTTAAAATTTCGGCCAGAGCGCATCCGTATGCACCCGCGCCTAATACTGTTACTTTCATTTATTTTCCTCTTTTCTTAATTCTTCGATATATTCAATACCTATTTCTTTTGGTGGTGTTTTTTTCCAATTAATTATTCCTTTTAATCCAATGTAGAACATTTTAATACTTTTGATAAATAAAATTAATATGCTTCCAAATAATATGGTAAAACAGATTAAGACAAATATAACACCAAATTGTTCATCGTTTGAAAACTCGTTTGGATTCTCTGGATTATATTTAATAGCAATTGTTTCACCTATTTTATATGGTTGATCTTCATTAATTGTTTGGTGATATGTGATATTGTTAACTATATATTCAAGTTTTACTTCGTATTTAAAACGATCTTTAGTATTCATTTCTCTTATTTCGACAACACTAGCGTTTATATTTTTATAGTCTTTTGTATTAATAAATTCAGAAATAGAAATAATTATTATAATTATAAGTAATGGAATTATAATGATAATAAATGATGTTTTAAATATAAGAAATATTCCAAGAGCAGCGGATTTTAATGATGTTAAAAATTTTGTCTGTTCATTTTCCATATTCTCACCTATTTAATTTTATCATTTATGTTTGAATAAGTAAAATGTTTATTAGCTCTTTTAAAAAAGGTATGGTTCGTGGTATAATTTATATAATAAGGAAGGTGATATTATATGAAAGAAACTTTAGA
>CALVRQ010000091.1 GCA_944358685.1 uncultured Bacilli bacterium | reverse complement strand
ACAATATCTCCAACATTCACAACTTCCATCGGATGTTTAATAAATTTATTAGTTAATTTAGAAATATGTGCAAGTCCATCATTCTTAAGTCCAATATCAATAAAAGCCCCAAATGGTGTTACATTACGAACAGTCCCCTGTAACTTCATACCAACCTTTAAATCCTCTAAATGTAATATATCACTTTTAAGTATCGGTTTTGGCATCTCATCACGAGGATCTCTATTAGGTTTCTTAAGTGATTTTACAATATCTTCTAAAGTATATTCATCAGTAGCTAATTTTTCCGCATACTCTTTAATATTAATATCAATCTCCTGCATCTTCTTAGTACCAATATCATTTAAAGAAAGACCAAGTAAATCTAACAATTTTAAAGTAACATCATAACTTTCCGGATGAATACTAGTTGAATCAAGTATATTTTCATCCATTATTCTAAGAAAACCAACAGCTTGTGTATAACTTTTAGGTGAAAGCACTTTTTTAATTTCTTTCCTATCTTTAATTTTACCATTATCATCTCTATATTTAATTAATTTATCAATACTACTCTTAGTAAGTCCAGATACATACTTAAGTAAAGATGTACTAGCCGTATTAACATTAACCCCAACATTATTAACGCACTTTTCCACCACAAAATCTAAAGAAGAAGATAACTTTTTAGGAGCCACATCGTGCTGATACATCCCAACCCCTATACTTTCAGGATCTATTTTAACAAGCTCAGAAAGTGGATCTTGTAATCTTCTCGCAATACTTATCGCACTGCGCTCTTCTACATGTAAATTAGGAAACTCACTTATTGCAAGCTTACTAGCTGAATAAACAGAGGCTCCAGCTTCACTTACCAAAATATATTCACATTTATGCTTAGCCCCTTTAATAACTGAAGCTACAAAAGCCTCACTTTCACGGGAAGCTGTACCATTACCAATAGCAATAATATCAATATTATACTTATCAATTAAATCAAGTAAAATCTTCTTACTTTTCTCTTTTTCATTTCTAGGTTCATGTGGATAAATAACTTTAATATCTAATTTCTTACCAGTATTATCAACTACAGCTAACTTACATCCCGTTCTATAAGCCGGATCAAACCCCAGCACCATCTTATCCTTCATCGGTGGTTGCATTAATAATTTTTCTAAATTAAGGCCAAAATTTTTAGTCGCCTCATCTTCAGCCCGTTCAGTAAGTTCACTTCTAATTTCTCTTTCTATAGATGGACCAATTAATCTTTTATAACTATCTTTTATAGCCCCTTCAATAACATAATTAAATGGCGCATCTTTCTTAATAATCTTATCCTCTAAATAACTAATAATCTTATCAGTATCTATAACCAAACTAACTGAAATAACTTTTTCTTTTTCGGCTCTATTAATTGCCATAACTCTATAAGGTTTCGCATATTTTACTCGCTCTTCAAAATCATAATACATCTCATATACCTTATTTTCATCTTCCGCATTCTTCTTTAATTTAGTTTTCAAAACACCTTCATTAAAAGTAAATCTTCTAATCCATTTTCTATAAGAAGCATTATCACTTATCCATTCAGCAATAATATAACCTGCTCCTAAAATAGCCTCATCCGCACTCTTAACATTCTCATTTAAAAATCTTTTAGTCAAATCATCTAAAGAAACATTTGAAACAAAAGACATAATTATTTTAGCCAAAGGCTCGAGTCCATTTTTAATAGCCTCAGTTGCTTTAGTTTTTTTCTTTTCTTTAAAAGGCCTATACAAATCCTCTACCTCAACTAACTTACTAGCTTTCATAATATTAGTCCTAAGCTCATCAGTAAGTAAACCCTTCTCATCAATAAGTCTTATTACATCTTCTTTTCGCTTTAATAAATTTACTTCATATTCATAAACTTCATTTATCTTTCTAATCTGTTCTTCATCTAAATTACCCGTAACTTCCTTACGGTATCTCGCAATAAACGGAATCGTATTTCCTTCTTCAAGTAACTTCAAAGTCTTTTCTACTTGAATCTCTTTAACCTTTAAATCATTACTTATATTCTTTATTATTTCTTCATTCATATTTATCTCTACTTTCTTTAAACATTATACCGTTTAAAACCAAGAATGTAAATTAAAATTTAACCAAAAAAGTTAAGCCTAACAAGCATAACTTTATTTATTCAAATATTTTTTCCCAACTTTACTATCTATTAATGAAGCTTTTTTAATAATCTTAAAGCCATATTTCTCTTTTAACTCATCTACCGTCTTTTCTAACTCATTATTATCATCACGAACTTTCAAATCTTCAAAAAGAGACACCTGATGACTAGAAGTATCAGATAACTTATCTAATCTAACCCCAATAAGTCTTATTCCATCATCTACATTCATCTCACCTAAAATATCAGAAGCTATTTTATATATCTCCTCCGTTAAATTAGTCGCATTAACAAGTTTTTTCTGATGGCTAACCCTTTTAAAAAACTTATCCTTTAAAGTCACAACCACCACTGATGCATACTTTTTCTGTTTTCTAAGTCTTATCGCCACATTTTCTGAAAGTGCGAGTAAATAAGGATAAAGCTCCTCTTTATTAGAAATATTTCTACTCAAAGTAGTTTCATTTCCTATACCCTTTGGAACAGACACATCACTAACAACCACATCAGAACCCCTACCATTAGCCGCATCAATCATATCCATTGCTTGATTTTTAAAATACTTATATAAAAAACCACTATCAGTATGCGCTAAATCATATATCGTATTAATATTCAAATTATGTAATTTTAAAGCCGTCTTCTTACCTATCCCAAATAAATCATCTACCTTAAGTGGCCACATCTTAGACTCTACCTCATCTTCAAATAAAGTATGCACCTTATAAGGTTTAGAAAAATCAGAAGCCATCTTCGCACATAATTTATTATTACCAATACCAATATTCACCGTAAACCCTAAAGTATCATAAATCTCTTTTTTAAGCTTATATGCAAACTCTATCTCATCACCATATAAATGTTTAACCGGTGTATAATCTAAAAAACACTCATCAATACTCATTTGCTCAATATCAGGAGAATATTTACCTATCAAATTAAGCATACTGTCACTCATTTTTTTATAAAAATTATAATTCGGTGGATACACTTTCAAATTTGGACACTTCTTCTTCGCACTAAATAAAGTCTCTGCTGTCACAACACCTCTTTTTTTAGCCGGCATAGATTTAGCTAAAACAATACCATGTCTAGCCTTCTCATCCCCACCTATTACCGCATAAGTATTTCTAATATCGACATTACTACCTTGTTTTAAATATAAAACTGCTGTCCATGATAAAAAAGCATTATTCACATCAATATGCATAATAATTTTCTTCATAGACATCACCCATTAATATTATATCACGAACATTATTTCGCACAAAGACTAAATTTCCAAAAAAAACCAATCAAAATATTGTATTTTATATAACTATTCGTTATAATTATATCAAGGAACATTTAATTATAAGGTGGTGCCACTTTTCTTTTAAAAGAAAGGAGGCAGATGAGATGAGCAAAAAAGATTTTCTAATTATATCTTTAGTCCTTCTTGTTTTTTCTCTTGTATTTTTACTATACCAAGTACTAATATAATGAAAACCACCTAACATCATGATTTAGGTGGTACACACAAAATGTGGCAACATCAGCATAGCAAAACTGAATGTTCCTTTTTTATTTTATGAGATTTCTCTCATCTATATACATTATAACACATTCTTAACTTTATGACAAATTATTTTATTCAAAGTATTGTATTTTATATAACTATTCGTTATAATTATACCAAGGAATGTTCGGGTAGTTGGGCGCATCTTTATTCTTTTATGAAGAATGGAGGTGGTGTTTATGACTAAAAGAGAAAAAGCTCTTTTTCTTATAATCATCCTTCTATTTACTTTAGTATTCGAATTACTAACTAAATAGAAGCGCGCCTAACTCACATCAGTGATTAGGCGCCAAATCAAATCAATGGTGCGTTCAACATCGCTTATTGAACGTTCCTTTTTATTATATGAGATTTCTCTCATCTATATACATAATACCATATTTTTAACTTTATGACAAGAAATGATAAACACTTAAAAGGCAAAATTACTTTGGCATTTTTTCTTTAATATAATCTAAAACTTCATTTTCTGTTTTACTAAAATCATCATAATTAGTCTCAAACCACTTAAGATTCATTTGACCTCTAAACCAAGTATACTGTCTTTTCGCATATTTTCTACTTTTACTTTTAATAAGGTCTATTGCATCTTCTAAACTAATTTTACCATCAAAATAATCAAATAATTCTTTAGGTCCAATCGGTGTCATCACCGCTTTACTTCTAATACCTAAATCATATACTTCTTTAGCCTCATTAACCAAACCTTCTTCAACCATCTTATCAACTCTTTTATTAATCTTATAATAAAGAATATCTCTATCAGTCGTTAAGCCAATAAACAAAGTATCATAAAGCAAATCAAAATCCTTCTCTTTTTCACTATAAGGTGTACCATTAGCCTTATAATAATTAAGTGCACTTATTACTCTAACCCTATTATTCAAATGAATATTCGTATTAGGATCAACTTCCAAAAGCATTTTATAAAGTTCATCATTACTTAAACCTTCATAATCATCATTAGCTCTCTCAGGAAATTTATAATCATACAAAACCGCATTAATATAAAGACCTGTACCACCAACTAAAATTGGTGTTTTTCCACGAGACAAAATATCATCAATTATCCTTCTTGCATCTTTTTGATAATCAAACACACTATATTCTTCTCTTAAATCCTTTTCATTAAACAAATAATGTTTAACACCTTCAGTATCTTTAACCTTATTAGTCGCAATATCTAAACCTTTATAAATCTGCGTACTATCCGCATTAATAATCTCACCATCTAATTTATGCGCTAAAAACAAACTTAAATCAGTTTTACCAACCGCAGTTGGCCCAGTAATAACAATTACCATATCATCACCTTACTTTATAAGCATACTATCGCCAAACGAAAAGAAACGGTATTTCTCTTTTATAGCTTCATTATATGCTTTCATAATATTTTCTTTACCAGCAAGAGCACTTACAAGCATCACCAAAGTCGACTTTGGTAAATGAAAATTAGTAATCAAATAATCTATTCCCTTAAATTCATATCCAGGATAAATAAAAATATCTGTCCATCCCGAACATCCTTTAAATTTGCCATATAAACTCGCAATAGTCTCCAAAGTTCTAGTCGAAGTAGTTCCTACACTAATAACCTTATGACCACTTTCCTTAGTCTCATTAAGTAAATTAGCAACCTCATCACTCATTATATAATATTCACTATGCATTTTATGTTTTGTAACATCCTCAACATTCACCGGTCTAAAAGTACCAAGACCAACATGTAAAGTAATATATGCAATATTTACACCTTTAGCCTTAATCTTATCAAGTAATTCTTCTGTAAAATGTAAACCAGCCGTCGGCGCTGCCGCACTACCTACATTCTTCGCATAAACCGTTTGATATCTATCCTTATCCTTAAGTTTCTCATGAATATAAGGAGGAAGTGGCATTTCACCAAGTTCATCTAAAATCTCATATAAAATACCTTTATAATTTAGTTCAAACTTTCTTATTCCCTCATCTAAAACTTGTATACATTTAGCCTTTAACTTTCCATCACCAAAAGAAACTATCGTTCCTTCTTTAATCCTTTTAGCCGGTTTAGTCAAACACTCCCATGTATTATTACCTTCGTCTTTTAAAAGTAAAACTTCAATCACAGCTCCAGTTTCTTCCTTCACACCATAAAGTCTAGCTGGCATAACCTTAGTATCATTTAAAACTAAAGTATCACCTTGCTCCATATAATCTATAACATCAGTAAAATGTCTGTGATTAATTTCTCCTGTTTTTCTATCCAAAACAAGTAATCTCGAAGCATCACGTTTAGAAAGTGGCGTCTGTGCAATTAACTCCTCAGGTAAATCAAAATCAAAATCATCAGTTTTCATAATATCACCTTCTAAAATAAAGTATCTTGCTTACCCTTCTTCAAATACTGATAAGCCTTTTCTGTCACCATTCTACCCCTACTTGTTCTTTTTAAAAATCCATTTTGTAATAAATAAGGTTCATACACATCCTCAATAGTTGAAGCCTCCTCACCTATACTAGAAGCTAATGCATCAATACCTACTGGACCCCCATTAAATTTTTCAATAATCGAATTAAGTAAATTATAATCCGTCGCATCAAGTCCAAAAGCATCTACCTTTAATTTATCTAAAGCCATCTTTGTAATTTCCAAATCAATATTACCATCACCCATAACTAAAGCATAATCACGAACCCTTTTAAAAAGTCTATTCGCAATTCTTGGTGTTCCCCTACTTCTCTTCGCAAGCTCCAAGGCTGCCTCATCAGAAATAGGCGACTTCAAAACTCTACTAGTTCTAAGCACAATTTGCTTAAGCTCATCTTCCGTATAAAAATTAAGTCTAGATACAATTCCAAACCTATCACGTAAAGGCCCAGTCAAATCACCCGCACGAGTAGTTGCTCCAACCAAAGTAAAATGTGGTAAATCAATCGTAATATTTCTACTAGAAGAATCAGAACCAACAATAATATCTAACTTAAAATCTTCCATTGCTGAATATAAAATTTCTTCAATAAACCTCGGTATTCTATGAATTTCATCAATAAAAAGTACATCACCAGGCTCCAAAGTAGAAAGAACTGCCGCTAAATCTCCACTCTTTTCAATAGCTGGCCCACTAGTCGTTTTAATATTACTTCCCATTTCATTCGCAATAATATAAGCCATAGTCGTCTTACCAAGCCCTGGAGGACCATATAAAAGCACATGATCTAAAGCCTCACCACGTATCTTAGCTGCCTTCATAAAAATACTCAAATTTTCTTTTAACTCCGACTGTCCAATATACTCATCAATACTATCGGGTCTAATTGAAGTTTCAAAAGAATCTTCAGCCATTTCTTCACCACTAACAAGTCTTGCCATTTAATCACCTCCTACTTTAAAAGTAATTTCAAAGCCTCTTTTATCTGCATCTCTATATCTAAAGAACTATCAACCATCTTTACTACTTTATTTATATCAGATGCTTTATAACCCAAACTACGTAAAGCATCTACTAGTTCATCACTAGTTTGAGATGGAACCTCATCACTCTTAGCCAGCTTACCTTTCAAATCTAAAATAATCTGTCTAGCCACCTTGTCACCAATCTTTGGAAATTTCTTCAAATAGAGTATATTTTCTCTTTCTATCGCATCAATAATTCCCTCTGGTGAACCAGTCGCTAGCATCGGTAAAGCCATCTTACAACCAAGCCCCTTAACCGAAATCAACCTCACAAATAACTGTTTTTCTTCCAAAGTCTTAAAACCATATAAAGTTATCTCATCTTCCCTAACATATTGATATAAATAAACTGTATACTCTTTATCCATTTCAAATGAATAAGGACTAGCCGTATAAACTAAATAACCAACCCCATTATTATCAACAACTATATAATCACTTTCTATATCCTTAATAAATCCTTTTATATATGCATACATAACTAACCACCTATCTAATTATAACACGAACACTCGTTTTTTAAAACAAAAAGCCAATCGAATTAAAACTTTCGATTGACAAACTTAGAAAACATAAGTCCCAAGAAAATCATATACACAAGTACATATAAAAACATCACAATATCATTAAATGTTCCAAAATCAAATGATTGTAATATCGCCGGTATACTCTCCGGAATAAAATCAAAAAATCCAAATGCATTATCCCTAACTATATACGTCTTCAAATAAGTCACAATTCTTAAAAATATATCAATCATTACAAATGCATATACAAATGCATGAAAATCTTTAAAAAATACAATTATTAATATAAGTAAAATTATAAGCACAATCACTGGAACTGTCATACTACCCCTCCTATTAATTTATCATAAAATTCTGTAAAATCACTCGCTTTAATATCATATATATCTATTGTTAAAATTCCACTATTATTTAAACCTCGAAAAACATAATAATTACTTAAATCTAACTTATACATATAAGGCTTATTATCTTTTTCATAAACATGGATTATAATATTGTAATTATTAGCCAAACTTAAATCAGCTTCTGTATCATACTCATATAAACTTATAAACCTTGAAAGTGGTACTACATACTCTTTAGCATCACCATTCATATTATAAGTTAAATCACTAGTTAAATTATTAATCAAATCTGGTGTAATCTTAAGTACATTCAAATCAAAATTAGGCACCATCTGTACACTTTGATTCAAAATTAAATAAACATTTGAACCATTATAATAATAACGATTATTACCATAAATAAACTCTAATTTATCATCATAACTTTCCCCATAAATAACTCCACTATTATTAGTATAAGTAAACTTATAACTAGATAAACTTTGCGAAGCAGTATTTAAAGAAGATGTTTGTATAGGTTTTGAAGTAACTCTTACAAATATAACCACTATAGCAAAAAATATAAACCAAAAAATAAGTGAAGTAATTGGCCTAAGCTTTGGATCAGCCCGCATTTCCTTAAACTTTTTATAATAAGGATTTTCTTTTATTTTCTTAAACATCTTACTTCAAAATTTTACCAACTAACTGACCATGATAACCATTGATAAAATCAGTAGCTTTCATTTTCTTTTTTCCTTCCATTTGAATAGAAGTAAATACCACTTCTCCATTACCACACTTAACACCAAATCCATCTGAATAAATAGCTGTAATCTCTCCCGGTAAAGCTCTATCGTAAATCTTTTCCGTCCTGTAGCACCCCCATACCTTCATAATCTTATCTTCAAAAGTGCAGTAAGCTCCAGGCCATGAGTTTAAACCTCTAACTTGATTAACAATCTTCCTTTTAGTTTTATTAAAATCAATCTTCTCATCTTCTCTACTTATATTAAAACCATAAGTAGCTAAAGAATCATCTTGTTTTATTCGCTCACACGTTCCATCTAATATACTAGGAAGCGTCTCCAAAAGTAAATCTCTACCTAAAATAGAAAGTTTATCGTGTAAACTAGAAGC
>CALVRQ010000090.1 GCA_944358685.1 uncultured Bacilli bacterium | reverse complement strand
AGTTATATGCTTTTTAGCCCATGAATTAAAATTAACTATGTCTACATGTTTCATACCTTAATTATAACAAAAAATGTCCCCTTTAGGGGACGAATGACAAAATTTATTTTGTCATTTTTTTATTGATTTTATTGATTAAAACGCAAATGATATGCTATAATTGAATGTAGGTGACAAAAATGTTTAAATATAAAAATATTAATATAAATTATATCAGATATGGTAACCCAAATAATCAAGCCGTCGTTTTACTGCACGGCTGGGGACAAAATATTGAAATGATGAAACCCGTAGGAGATAGATTAACCGATAACGATGTTATCATAATAGATCTTCCAGGACATGGAAAAAGTGATGAACCAAAAGAAGTATGGGAATTGAAAGACTTTGTAAGCATGATTCATGAATTACTTAGTAGTTTAAATATTCAAAACCCAATATTAATTGGTCATTCATTTGGTGGTAAAATAAGTCTACTTTATGCCAGTACATACTCAGTAAAAAAGCTAATTTTATTTGGTAGTCCATTCAAAGTTAAAAAAAATCCACAAAGCTTAAAAGTTAGAACTTTGAAAAAACTCAAAACATTACCAGGATTAAACAAATTAGCTGAAACTATGAAAAACCACATGGGCTCTACTGATTATAGAAATGCAAGTCCAATGATGAGAGATATATTAGTTAAACATGTCAATACCGACATTACTGAAAACGTTAAAAAGATTAATTGTCCAACTATAATCATATGGGGAACTAACGATGCTGCCGTTCCAATAGAAGACGCTTATGAATTAGAAACTTTAATTAAAGATTCAGCTGTTATTCCATATGAAGGATGTACTCATTATGCCTATTTAGAAAGACTAAATCAAACGGTTTCAATCATTCAAAATTTTATAAAGGAGTAGTAACATGACAAAAGAATTTTTAATTTCCATTATTATTTATACTATTTATGTTTTTTTACGAAGCCAAGATTCTATGCATATGCTTCAGCAAAATAAATATAACCGTAAAAAAACATATCTAAAATGGCTAAATAAAAATAAAGCTAAAGCTTTTAAAAATATTAGTATTTTATTCGTTTTATTAGCACTATTTATATTTATAGATAATGCATCTTTACTAATATTATCTTTCATTTTATTATATTTAATTTTAATCATAAACTTAATTTTAGAAAGAAAAAAATCCCAAAACAAATTACCATTAAAATATACAGCAAGAGTTAAAAGATTAACATTTACAAATACTTTAGTAATATTACTACCAATAATCATTATGGCATTTTTTGTAAATGAAACTAACCTAGTTTATTGTTATCTAACATTAGGTTTATTTGCATACTTAAATAATCTATACATTTTAATTGCTCTTTTAATAAATACCCCGGTTGAAAGTTTAGTCGGTTTATATTTTAAAACTAAAGCCATTCATAAAATAAAAAGCATGAAATCATTAAAAGTAATAGGAATTACAGGTAGTTATGGTAAAACAAGTAGTAAAAACATTTTAAATGACATTTTAAATATCAAATATAATTCAATGCCAACTCCTAAAAATTTTAATACTCCTTTTGGTTTGATGATTACAATAAATAACTACTTAGATAAATTCACTGATGTTTTTATAGCCGAAATGGGTGCATGTCAAGCAGGAGATATTAAAGAACTATGCGATTTAGTTCATCCAAAGTATGGTATAATCACCAAAATTGGTGTTGCACATCTAGCTACTTTTGGAAGTAGAGAAAATATTCAAAAAACAAAATTTGAACTAATAGAGTCACTTCCAAGCGATGGTGTTGGTATTTTAAATGGTGACGATGATTGGCAAAGAAGTTATAAGATAAAAAACAATTGTAAAATAAAATGGATTGGTATTGATAGCGAAGATGTTGATGTAAGAGCTACAAACATCACCTTAAGCCCTAAAGGAACAACCTTTGATTGTTATTTCAAAGGCGATGATAAACCATATAAATTTGAAACACAGTTATTAGGATATAATAATGTCTATAATATTTTAGCTAGTATTGCCTTGGGCAAGGAATTTGGTATGACAATAGAACAACTTAAAGCAGGAGTAGCGAAAGTAAAAGCCGTTGAACACCGTCTAGAATTAAAAAGAAATGGTGACATCACTATTATTGATGACGCCTATAATTCAAATCCAACTGGTGCGAAAATGGCTTTAGACGTTTTAAAAATGATGCCAGGTAAACATATTGTTGTCACACCAGGTATGATTGAATTAGGCGATGAAGAATACCAGAAAAACAAAGAATTTGGTGCCCAAATTGCTGAAAGCACTGACGAAGTAATTTTAGTTGGCGTCGAAAAAACAAAACCGATATTAGAAGGCTTAAAAGAAAAAGGATATGATGAAAGTAAAATACATGTAATTAACGATGTTTTAAAAGCCTTTCCATTAATACAAACTCTAAAAGAAAAAGAAACTTACGTTCTTTTAGAAAATGATTTACCAGATATATTCAATGAAAAATAAAGGAGTGATTTATAATGATTAAAGTTGGAGTATTTTTTGGTGGCGATTCAGTTGAACACGAAGTAAGTATCATCTCAGCCTTGCAGGCTATGGAAAATATTGATGAAGAAAAATATGAAATTATCCCCATCTATATTAGTAAAGACCGTCATTTTTATACCGGTAATGCTCTAAGAGATATGGAAACATTCAAATATTTTGATAGTATGAAAAAGTATGTTAAAGAAATAACTATATGCCGTAAAGATAAAGATATAGTTCTTCAAAAAATTAAAGGCATCTTTGGACGTAATGTAAATACTATTGATGTTGCCTTTCCGATTGTTCATGGTAAAGGAGTAGAAGATGGCTCTTTAGCTGGTTACTTAGAAACACTTGGTCTTCCAGTTGTAGGACCTTCTGTTTTAGGTGCGGCTTTAGGTCAAGATAAAGTTGTTTTAAAACAAGTATTAGAAGCTAATAACATTAAAATACCAAAATATGTGTGGTTTTATGATTATGAATATGGTATGAACAAAGATGATATTTTAAACAAAATAGAAACTTTAAACTACCCAGTAATAGTTAAACCGGCTAATTTAGGTAGTACTATTGGTATCGGTGTTGCCCATAGTAGAAGCGAACTAGAAACAAAAATAAACGAGGCAATAGAATATGAAAAGAAAATTGTTGTCGAAGAAATGATACCAAATTTACTTGAATTAAACTGTGCTGTTTGTGGCAACTATGAATATTCGGAAACTAGTTTAATTGCTGAAATGAAAATGAAACATGAACTTTTAACTTTTGAAGATAAATACTTAGGTGGTAGTAAAGGAAAAGGTATGAAAGGTACTTCTAAAAATCCAAGTGCTATGTCTAATAGTGAATTTCAAATTCCTGCTAAAATTAAAGAAGACATGGAAAATAAAATCTATGAAATATCAAAACAAGTATTTAAAGTACTCAATCTAAAAGGTGTTTGCCGTATTGACTATTTAGTCAATAGAGAAACTGGTGAAATTTATGTCAATGAACCAAATACAATTCCAGGTTCACTTGCCTTTTACTTATATAAACCAAAAGGTAAAGATTATAAGACATTAACCGATGAGTTAATCAAATCAGCCATTAAAGACTATAAAAATGAAATGCGTAAAACATCTAGTTTTACATCAAACATCTTAAGCGAATATAATGGTAGTAAAGGATTTAAAAAAGGGGTTAAATAATGAAATATGAGTTTATCACTTATGATAAATTAAATGAATATCTATATGAATTAACCCATAATAAATATAAAAATAAAGTAACCAAACAAAAAGATTTAGCGTATTCACCATGTGGCTTTCCCATTGCACATTATACTATTGGTCATGGAAAAAAGCATTTAACAGTTATAGCTGGAACTCATGGAACAGAAATTATTGGTATTGATTTTGTTATAAAATTAATGAAAGCCATTGCCAAAGGTGAGGGGATTTATAAAGATTTTGACTCAAATGAAATAACCATTGACTTTATTCCATGTCAAAACCCAGAAAGTTTTATAATTGTCACTGAATCTTTAAAACCTTATGTATATAATCTACCACCTAACGAATTTGAAAAATTATCAAAAGAATATTACATAAACTATCGAAAAGATGATATAATTTATACCCAAATAACTAACTTTATAATTTCCTTATTTCAAGATAAAGAAATTGTAAATAATTTTTGGAATAAGTATCGCTTAGAAATGATTACACCAAAAACATTAATGCACTTTTGTAGTAACTATCAAACAAAGGAAAATATAAAAGAAAAAGTAGAAGAACTATTTCAAAACCTTATAAATATGAACATAATAGATAAGCCAATTATTCCAAAAGAAAAATTTCATTATTACATGTTTTCAAATATTACATATGAAAACTTACCAGAAAATGATAATCGTTATATTTTATTAAAAAATAAAGTAAAGACAATTATGGAAACGAACTATAATAATTATAAATTTCCTAAAGAATCATTAATTGATTGGCGCGCTAATTCGAATGGTGTAGACTTAAATAAAAATAACCCCAATAATTTAAAATTTAAAACAAAAGAAAAGCAAAAAAATAATTTTAAATCATTATTTGGAAACTTTAGATTTAATTGTTTAATGAGAGAAGTACCAGGCCCTCAAGGTATATCATCAGTTAACAATCAAAAATTTACCTTTGAACCTGAAAATATTGGATTACTAAAACTATTATTAACCTTGCAAAAAGATAAAAAATACTTTGGAGCTCTTTCATATCATGGAACTGGCGGAGTAATTTATTCAAAATCTAAAAACTATTTAGAAGAAAAAGACGAAAGAAAAGCCACTTTATTTAAACAAATTGATGATACAAATAGTGAGATGGCTAAAATTTATCAAAAAATTACTGGCTATAACGAAATGCCATATGATAACAATTTAATTGGTACCGGTGATATGATTAGACAAATGTTACCAGGATTTTTAATCATTGAACTATCTAAAATGGGTGGTAATCCATTTGGACCATATGGTGATAAAGGAAATTATAAAAAAGTTATAAATGATAATCTGATCGCTTTTAATAAGTTATTAAAATTAATTCAAAATAAAGTAAAAATAAAATAAGGAGATGTATTTTATGGATTATAAAGACACATTATTAATGCCACAAACAGAATTTAAAATGCGTGGTAATCTAGCTGAAAATGAAGTTAAACAGCGCCAAGAATGGGATGAAATGGATTTATATAACTTAATTAAAAATAAAAATAAAAGTAATAAACCTTTCATCCTTCATGATGGACCACCTTATGCTAATGGAAATATTCACTTGGGTCACTCTTTAAATAAAATTTTAAAAGACTTCATTAATCGTTCTAAAATGATGGAAGGATATTACGTTGAATATATTCCAGGTTGGGATACTCACGGTCTTCCTATCGAACAAGCTGTAACCAATAGTGGTATTGATAGAAAAAGCATGACAGTAGCTGAATTTAGAGAATATTGTAAAGAATATGCTTTAAAACAAGTTGAAACTCAAATGGAAGATTTCAAAAAATTAAATGTTATAGCTGATTGGGACCACCCATATATTACATTAAAACCAGAATATGAAGCTAGACAAATCGAAGTATTTGCTAAAATGGCTCAAAAAGGTTTAATCTTTAAAGGATTAAAGCCAGTATACTGGTCACCAAGTAGTGAAACTGCTTTAGCTGAAGCTGAAATTGAATATAAAGATAAAACTGATCCTTCAATCTATGTTGCTTTTACAGTTACTGAAGGAAATGATTATGTAAAGGAAGGTGATAGATTAGTCATTTGGACAACTACACCTTGGACCTTACCAGGAAATATGGGGGTATGCGTAGGACCTGACTTTGAATATTCTAAAGTAAAAATAGGAGATAACAATTATATTGTTGCTACTGAATTATTAGATGATTTAATGAAAGAATTTGGCTTTGAAACTTATGAAAAATTATCTACATTTAAAGGAACAGATTTAGAAGGAATTATTTATAAACATCCATTTATGGATAGAACTGCACCAGTTGTTACCGCTGACCACGTTACTCTAGATGCTGGAACTGGACTTGTTCATACCGCCCCTGCTTACGGTGAAGATGATTTCAATGTTGGCAAAAAATACAATTTAGGTATGATTAATGGTGTTAATGACCAAGGTATTTTAACTGAGGAATCAGGTATGTTTGAAGGGTTATCAGTTGAAGAAGCTAATAAAGAAATTCCAAAATGGTTAAAAGAAAATGGATACTTATTAAAATTAAAGAAAATTACTCACTCATATCCACATGACTAGCGAACTAAAAAACCAATCATCTTTAGAGCAACTAAACAATGGTTCTGTAGTGTCGACAAAATTAGAGATGAAATCTTAAATGAACTAGATACAAACGTAAAATTCCATACTGATTGGGGAAAAACCAGAATCTATAACATGATTAAAGATAGAGGAGACTGGTGCATTTCTAGACAAAGAGCTTGGGGTGTACCAATTCCAATATTCTATAATGAAGATGGGTCAGAAATTGTTGATTATGATGTCATGATGCATGTAGCGTCATTATTTAGAAAATATGGTTCAAATATTTGGTTTGAAAAAGATGCTAAAGATCTACTTCCAAAAGGATACACTAATCCTGCAAGTCCGAACGGTAACTTTACTAAAGAAAACGATATCATGGATGTATGGTTTGATTCAGGAACTTCTTGGGCTGGAACCCTAATTGAAAGAAAATTACCATATCCAGCTGATGTATATCTAGAAGGTTCTGACCAATACCGTGGTTGGTTCAACTCATCGCTAATTTGTAGTATGGCCGCAAATGGTCATAGTCCATATAAAGAATTAATATCTGCTGGCTTTGTCTTAGATGGTAAAGGTTTAAAAATGAGTAAAAGTATTGGTAACATTGTAAGACCTATGGATGTTGTAGGTAAACAAGGAGCTGATATTCTAAGACTTTGGGTAGCTAGCGTTGATTACACTGAAGATGTTAGATTTAGTGATGAATTACTTGCTCAAGTAAAAGAAGCTTATAGAAAAATTAGAAATACTTATAGATTTATGCTTGGAAATTTATTTGACTTTAATCCAGATAAAGATAAAGTTCCTTATGATAAATTACCTGTAGCTGACCAATATATGTTAGTTGAGTTAAACGATATTATCTCTAAAGTAATTAAAGAATATGATGACTATAATTATGATGAAATCTATAAAATTATCAATAATTATGTCAATTCACTTTCAAATTTTTACCTAGACTTTACTAAAGATATTTTATACATCGAAAAAGATGATAGTCATGTAAGAAGAAGTGTTCAAACTGTTTTACATGAAATTTTAACTTCATTAATTAAATTAATGGCACCAATCTTACCATACACTAGTGAAGAAGTTTATAAACTTCTTTCAGGTAAAAAAGAGAAGAGTGTTCATTTAGAAAACTTCCCAGAAGTAAAAACATATAAAAATGAAGTAGAATTAAAAGAAATGTTTGACTTATTCTTTGGCATTAAAAATGATGTTTATAAAGCCTTAGAAGAAGCTCGTAATGATAAACTAATTGGTAAATCTTTAGAAGCTAAAGTATTCTTAAAACTAAGAGATGAAGATAAAGAAACCTTAAAACCAATTTTATCAAATCTTAAACAATTATTTATTGTTTCAGATGTAATTCTTACAGCCGAAGACCTACCAAAATATGAATACTCTGGAGTTCAAGTTCAAAAATTCGAAGGTGAAAGATGTGAAAGATGTTGGAATTACTTTAATGAAATTGATTTAACTGACCATTTATGTCCAAGATGTCACGAAATTGTAGAAACATTAAACGAAAAAGAAGACTAATCAAAGTCTTCTTTTCCTTATATATTTAACTTATTGTATATGGATTTGACTGACTGCCATCTCCTCCTGTAATTTGGACATTTGAGTTTAAATATAAAACTGGGCGGACGGAATAATCAATATTCACGTCGTTGTCGATACGTACTTCACCAGTAAAGGCTAGATAGGCTGCACGGTAACCATTATCGGCGCAAGGAGCCTGTAACCAATCATATAATCCGCTATATAAATAATTACTGTATCTACAACTATAACCATAGTCATAAAGTGCTGTTGATAAACAACTACTTCTTGCCGCATATCCATAATCACTTGGATACATTATTCCTATATATTGTGTTGTGCTTACTGGATTTCCACTATATACTTGACTGCTATCTCTTTCGGCATTATAGTAACCACTGGCTGTTAATGTTTCATAATTACTATCTGTTGCTCCTCCCAAATAATACTTTTCTTCTGATATCATATTTTATATGTTCCATCTATTGAATTATAATATTCTCCATTCAAATAACTTTTTAATGATGAATTATTCCAATTGTTACTTCCGCTTGATGCCCATGCATAATTTCCTACACTTTCATTTCTGATTATCTTTATTTTTCCATCTATGACTCCTATTATTCTCCATAGCTCATTATTAAATGATACATAGTTATTGGGGTTAGCTCCATAATATCTGATATCATCGTGCTCATCTTCATATAATTCATCTG
>CALVRQ010000089.1 GCA_944358685.1 uncultured Bacilli bacterium | reverse complement strand
CAGCTAAGGTTTTGGATATGGCTTTAGATGACGATAGGAGAGTAAAAGCGGCCACTTTGTATGTTATGAAAAAACTTATATATCAAAATGGTGATAGTTATTTAAGTAAAGAGGAAATTATTGGTAGCGTAAATAAGTTTTTAGATACTTCGTATGATAATTATGATGAAGTTTTTAAAGAATTAGAAGATGCGGATTATATCGTTATAGATGGAGAAGATTATTATCTAGAGGAAATTTGGAATGCAGAAGCTAATATTAGTGAAAGAATTTACGATATGGCAACTAAACCAAATAAAAAGTATAAGAATTTAAATTCATTATTAGATGAATTACAAAAGATAAATAATATTGAATATAATGATGAACAAAAAAAGGCGATAAAAAAAGCCTTAGAAAATAATATTCTTATTATTACTGGCGGACCTGGCACTGGTAAGACAACAATTATTAAGGCAATTACGGAACTTTATCAACATTTGAATAAATTAGATTATGATGAATTTACTGAACGATTGGCATTACTGGCGCCGACTGGACGAGCTAGTAAACGAATGAGTGAATCGACATATTTACCAGCTTCAACAATTCATAGATTTTTAAAATGGAATAAAGATACTTTGGAATTCATGGTTAATGAAGACAATAAATCGGATGTGGAATTAGTAATTGTTGATGAGGTCAGCATGATAGATATTAATTTATTTGATAGTTTATTAAAGGGCTTAAAAAGAAATGTAAAACTCATTTTAGTTGGTGATTATGATCAGTTACCAAGTGTGGGACCTGGCAATTTACTTAAAGATTTAATATGTAGTGAAGTAGTTGATGTAGTTCATTTAAAGCATTTATATAGACAAGATGAAAATTCATATATTATTTCGCTTGCTTATGAAATTAAAGATGGAAATTTGAGTGAAAATTTTTTAAATTCATATAGCGATTATACATTTTTAAAGTGTTCGGCTAACCATATTAAACACAATTTAATGAATTTATGTGAAAAAGTTATTGAAAAAGGGTATGATTATAAACGAATGCAGATACTGGCTCCAATGTATAAAGGGGAAAATGGTATTGATACTTTAAATAAGGAACTTCAAGATGTTTTTAATCCTAAAACACCGGAAAAGAGAGAAATTAAATCTGGTAATATTATTTTTAGAGAAAACGATAAAATCTTACAGCTTGTGAATATGCCGGATGAAAATGTATTTAATGGTGATATCGGAGTAATAAAGTATATTAAATATGGAAATACTAGTAAGAGCAAAAAAGATGAAATTTATGTTGATTTTGATGGGAATTTAGTTAAATATACACCTAAAGATTTTTCTAAAATAAAACATGGGTTTATTATTAGTATTCATAAAAGTCAGGGTAGTGAATTTGAAATGGTTATTATGCCGATGGCACATTCTTATAGGCGAATGCTTTATAAAAAATTAGTTTATACTGGGGTGACAAGGGCTAAGAAGAAATTAATTATAATTGGTGAGCCTGAAGCTTTTGCTTTAAGTGTGCAAAATAATCATGAGTATGTGAGAAATTCAAAATTAATGGAAAAAATTAAGTATAAATTTGAAAATAATAGTTAAAATATAAATGTATGTTAAAATAACATACGACATCATGTGTCTGACAAGTAGGTGATATAATGAATATGATGAAAAATGTAGCTTTGATGGCTATGGGTGGTGCAATTACTTATGCTTATCAAAAATATAATAAGCAAGTGATGAACACTATGAAAAATGTAGCTAAAATGGCTACTGGAAAAGCTGAACGGCTAACAGATCAGTTAGATAATATGATGTAAAAATAGCTCCTAATTTTTGGAGCTATTTTAATTTTTTTTGATAAGTTTTTATTTCTAAAACTTTCTTTGCACTTTCTTCATAAAGTTGATTAAATGCTGTTAATTCATCTTGATAATGTTCTATGTAAGATTGTAATGTTTCATCATCAACTGGAGCTAGTAATGTGGCGTTTTTCTTTTTGGCCCATTCGACGGCATTTTCTCTTTGGATGATTATATCATCTAGATTGTGCCAATTACTATTTGAAAGATAGCGTCTATTGAAAGCAATTTTTCTTGTAATCATATAGCGTGGTTTGAAGTTAGTGCGTTCAATTAATTCAAATCTTTCAATATTTGGAGTTATAACTTGCTGTCCATTAGTTAGAAAATTCCATACAGGGGTAATTCTGATACTAACTCGTTCTTTGGTGCTTCTAAATTGTTCTTTTAGATCGCTAGTAATAATAGGTAGAGCAGGAAGATTACCTATTGTAAAAGGGACCCATTGATATTCTCCGTTAGTTCTTATTAATCTTCTAAATTCTCTTATGTTAATTAAAGCTATGGTGTTTTTATGCTCTGCAATTTTTTTTATAGAATCATAAAATTCTGAATTTTCCATTTTGTTATTTTCCTCCTTGAAATAAAGTAAATTGTATTATACACGCAATTTAATATACTGTCAAATACATATTTTATATTTATTTGGTAATATTAATAAAGGTGATATTGTGAAAAATGTTTTAATTACAGGAGCTAGAAGTGGTATGATTTATCCAGTCATTCAAAGGCTTAAGAAAAATTATCATTTGTATGTGACGGTACATACCGATAGCGAGGTTAAGAGTATTAAAAGAATATATAAAGATGATAAAAATATTGAGTGCCTAAAGTTAGATATTACTAAAGATTTAAACAAGCTTAATAAATTAGATATCGATGTTTTAGTATGTAATGCGGCTATTGCCGAAAGTGGATCTTTATTTGAAATTCCTTTAAGTAAAGTTAAAAATAATTTTAATGTGAATGTGTTTTCTAACTTAGATTTAATTCAGAAGGTTTCTAAAACAATGATTAAAAAAGGCAAGGGAAGGATAGTTATAATCTCTTCTTTAACAAGTAAGATGCCACTTCCTTTTTTAGGAAGTTATTCGGGGACGAAAGCGGCTTTATCAGTGTTTGCGAGGACTTTATATTATGAAAGTAAATTACTTTCTTCTAAATTAGATGTTGTTTTGGTAGAACCTGGTTTATACAAAACAGGATTTAATAAACTTGCTTTTGATAAGAAATATGAATTTATGGATTATAATTCATTTTTTGATACTCAGATAGAGTTTATTCGTAGGGCTGAAAATATATGTTTATGGTTATTTGAAAAAAGAAATTTAAAGTCAATTTCAAATAAAATTTATGAAGCAATTACTACTTTAAGACCTCGTTATCGCTATTCGGCACCTTTTTCACATAATTTATTTACAAAAATATTTAATTTATTTTATTAAAATTTGATATAATATCTGTAAGAGGTGATTAGATGACAGATATTGAGATTGCAAGAGCGTCTAAGATGCTAAAAATTGATGATATAGCAGATAAGTTAAATATTAATAGGGAATATTTAGAACATTATGGTAAATATAAGGCTAAAATTAATTTAGATATCTTAAATGATTTAAAAAAAGAAGATGGTAAATTAATTTTGGTAACGTCGATTAATCCAACACCATTTGGTGAAGGTAAGACAACAATGAGTATTGGAATTCATGATGCGATGAGAAAGTTAGGATATAATAGTTTAGCTGTTTTACGTGAGCCTTCTTTAGGACCGGTATTTGGAATTAAAGGTGGTGCTGCTGGTGGTGGATATTCGCAAGTTGTACCAATGGAAGATATCAATTTGCATTTTACTGGTGATATGCATGCGATAGGAGCAGCTAATAATTTACTTTGTGCGGCGATTGATAATCATTTATTTCAAGGTAATAGTTTGAATATTGATAAAGATAGAATTTTATTTAATAGATGTGTCGATATGAATGATAGGGCCCTTAGAACAGTTACTGTTGGATTAGATTTAGGAAAAGACGTGGTACACGAGAATCATTTCTGCATTACAGTAGCAACTGAAATTATGGCGATTTTATGTTTAGCTAAAGATTTGAAAGATTTAAAAGAAAAAATAGGTAATATTTTATTTGCTTATGATATTGATGGTAAACCTTTATTTGTTAAAGATTTGAAAGTAGAAGAGGCCATGACAATTTTACTTAAAGATGCTATTAAACCCAATTTGGTTCAAACTTTAGAAAATAATCCGGTAATTATTCATGGCGGGCCTTTTGCGAATATCGCCCATGGATGTAATAGTTTGATTGCGACAAAACTTGGTTTAAAGTTAGCTGATTATGTTGTTACTGAAGCTGGTTTTGGTGCTGATTTAGGTGCTGAGAAGTTTTTGGATATTAAATGCCATAAGGGAAATTTAAAACCAAGTGTAATTGTGATAAATGCGACGATACGTAGTTTGAAATATAATGGCGGAATGAGCAAAGATGAACTTAATACAAAAAATATGGATTATTTGAAAAAAGGTATTTGTAATTTAAAAGTCCATATAGAAAATATGAAAAAGTATTTGGATAATGTGATTATATGTTTGAATAAATTTATTTCAGATGATGATGAAGAGATTAATTTTGTTCAAAAGTATTGTGAAGATCTTGGATGTGAATTTGCAATTTCTACTTCTCATCAAAATGGTGGAGAAGGGGCTTTAGATTTAGCTCGAAAGATAGTAAAACTTTGTGATAATGAAAAAGAATTTCATTTACTTTATGATGAAAATGAATCTATAAAAGAAAAAATTTCTAAAGTTTCTAAGGAAATTTATCATGCAGAAGAGGTTAAATACTTAGATGAAGCAATAGAAAGTATAAACAAAATTGAAGAGATGCATTTAGATAAATTACCAATATGTGTGGCTAAAACTCAGTATTCTATTAGTGATGATCCTAAGAAACTTGGTTATCCAGAAGGATATGAAATTACAGTTAGAGATGTGAAGGTAAATAGCGGAGCAGGTTTTATTGTAGTTTATATGGGTAAAATTATGACGATGCCTGGTCTTTCTAAAAAGCCAGCTTATGAAAATATGCATATTGAAGATGACGGAACGATTTATGGATTGTTTTAAATTTCTTTTGGAGTTTTTTTGCATGAAAAAACTAGATAGTAATATCTAGTTAAATGCATACTGGTAGCGAGAGGGGGATTCGAACCCTCGATCCTACGGGTATGAAAAAAAAATTTAATTAGTGATATATGGTAAAATATTAAAAAAGCCTTTATTTTTAAGGCTTTTCATTGTTTGTAAAATTCGAGTAAGTTTGAATAAGTTTGAATAAATATAAGTAAATTCGAATTATTTTTTATAAAAATAACTAAAATTTAACTACAAATTTTTTATAGATATTTAATCAATAAATTGTAATTTTATGATTATTTATTGTTTTTATCTTTATTTCGATGAGTAGATGATAAGCATAAGAATGATGATCCTAGACATAAAAATACTACTGCTGTACTAGTGCTCTTATCAATAAAGTTTATGATAGATACAATATAAAAAACTATTGAAGCAACTAGAAAACATATAAAGTTTATCTTTTCTTTGTTGTCTTTTTGTTCATTTTTCATTTTGACCTCCTCGACAAATTGTAATTTGTATTATTTTTAGCTAATATTAATTACTTAAATATTATTATTTTTTTCATTATACATTCTTGCTTGTGAATCCTTTTGCATTTCATATCCATATTCAAATATATATGACATACTAAAGATAATTAAAATTTCTAATATACTCATTAATTCAAATGGACTGCTTCCACCAGTAGATATACCTAATATTATACTAAACAAAATATC
>CALVRQ010000088.1 GCA_944358685.1 uncultured Bacilli bacterium | reverse complement strand
TTTGTTTTCTATAAACTTTTTAACATTTTCATTTTTTTGAGCAAGCTTTTCCATTTCATCTTTAGTAATATCAGTGTTTACAACTTCTTTACCTCTTACTTTTCCATTTACTTGGAAGACTAATTCATATGAGTCATCTTTTGTTTTATCTTCGTCATAAGTTGGCCATGTAGATTCACATAATGGTTCACCTAAATTATATATTTTATTGATTTCTTCAGTAATGTGTGGGGCAAATGGATTTAATAAGTGAAGTAAAGTTCTTAGGTCAGCTTTGGTAATAGTTTCCATATTATCATATTCGTTTAACATAATCATAAGTGCGGATATGGCAGTATTAAATTTCATGGTTTTTATATCATTTGTTACTTTTTTGATTGTTTTGTGAACTAATGATTCTTTAGTGTATCCTTCTTTATCATTTAATTTTTCGCCAGATTTCCAAATTCTATCTAGGAATCTTTTACAACCTTTTAAACTGTTAGTACTCCAAGCTGCATCTTTTTCATAGTCACCAATAAACATTTCATAAAGTCTTAAAGCATCTGCGCCATATTCTTCAACCATGTCATGTGGATTAATGACGTTGCCTTTTGATTTACTCATTTTTTCGCCGTCTGGTCCTAGTATCATACCGTGTGATGTTCTGATATCTATTGGTTCTTTATTTGGTACTAAGCCAATATTATATAAAAATTGATTCCAGAATCTAGCGTATAGTAGGTGGCGAGCAGTGTGCTCCATACCACCATCATACCAGTCTACTTTCCCCCAATAATTTAGAGCTTCTTTTGAAACAAATTCTTTATCATTGTGTGGGTCCATGTATCTTAAGAAGTACCAAGATGAACCAGCCCAGTTAGGCATGGTGTCAGTTTCTCTTTTGGCTTTTCCACCACATTTTGGACAAGTTGTATTTACCCAATTTTCAATATTAGCAAGTGGACTTTCTCCATCATCTGTTGGCTCATAGTTGGCAACATCTGGAAGTAAAACAGGAAGTTCTTCTTCTGGAACCGGCTGCCAACCACATTTTTCACAGTAAACTAGTGGAATTGGTTCACCCCAGAATCTTTGCCTTGAGAAAATCCAATCTTGTAGACGATAATTTACTTTTTTATTTCCAATTTTTCTTTTGGTAATTTCGTCTATCATTATTTTAATAGCTTCTTCTTTACTTGTAATATCATTTAAAATATCTGAGTTTATATATTTACCTTCACCAGTATAAGGTAAGGTTTCACCTTCGATTACCGGGATTATTTCAATATTAAATTTACTAGCAAATTCATAATCTCTTTCATCATGAGCTGGAACAGCCATGATGGCTCCAGTACCATAGTTCATCATAACATAGTCTGATGTCCAAATTTGAATTTCTTTATTTGTGAATGGATTGATGGCTTTGATGCCTTCTATTTTTACACCTGTTTTTTCTTTAGCAAGTTCTGTTCTTTCAAATTCAGTTTTGGTTTTTGCATATTCTTGATATTTTTTTATTTCTTCTAAGTTAGTTATTTTATTTTTTAATTTTTCAAGTATTGGGTGTTCTGGTGCGATGACCATAAAAGTGGCTCCATAGATAGTATCAGGTCTTGTAGTATAAACTTTAATTTTTTCTTTTTCATTTTCAATTTCAAAATCAATTTCAGCGCCTTCTGATTTTCCAATCCAATTGATTTGACCTAATTTTACTCTTTTACTAAAATTGGTATTTTCTAGTCCTTGGATTAAATCTTCAGCATAGTCACTCATTTTAAGCATCCATTGCTCTTTTTCTTTTTGAATTACTTTAGAACCACATCTTTCACATACACCACCGGCAGAGTCTTCATTAGAAAGACCTGTTTTACAAGTTGGACACCAATTAATATTTTTCTTTGCTTTATAAGCCATACCATGTTTATAAAATTGTAAGAATTGCCACTGAGTCCATTTATAATATTCAGGGTCTGTTGTAGCAAATTCTCTATTCCAATCGAAGGATATACCTAATTCTTCAATTTGTTTTTTAAAGGTTTTGATGTTAGCTTTAACTGCA
This sequence comes from uncultured Bacilli bacterium, assembly GCA_944358685.1. The sequence goes on along the minus strand of CALVRQ010000088.1, from coordinate 2,626 downwards.
TCTTTTGGATGAATATGATTTTTAATGGCATATTGTTCAGCTGGAGCTCCAAAGGCATCCCATCCCATTGGAAATAGAACATTATACCCTTCCATTCTTTTTTGTCTAGCTACAGTGTCTAAAGCTGTATAACTTCTAGCATGTCCGACATGAAGACCAGCACCTGATGGATATGGGAATTCTACTAATAGATAATATTTTTCTTTTTTACTTCCGTTTTTAGCAGCAAAAGTTTGGTGCTTATTCCAATAATTTTGCCAATATTTTTCTATCTTTTTAAAATCATACATATTATTTTCCTTCTTTCTTTTTATAGGTTGTTCCTAATATTTTATACATTATAAGCATTAGCGGAACTAATATAACGAATCCAACCATTAACTTTAATATAAGGTTATCAAATATTTCGATAATTGTGCATGTGGCAGCAATAATAAAAGCGTTGGTTAAAGCTAATGATTGAGCGAAATGTTTTAAGTTAATTTTTTCTGGGTTGATTTTGTAAGCTTTTTCAAAATACATTAGTTGTTTACTGGTTTTGAATTTTTGAAAGCCTTTTTTTCGGTATATAACAACTAAGCTATAACACAGATAAACTACGATAAAACAAAATAAAAATGTAATTAAATATTCCATAATTTCCTCCCTATATGTAAAAAAGTATTATGGACATAAGGGCGTCTTGAACGCGGTACCACCTTATTTTATAATACTTATTACCTCTAATGCGATAACGAGCATACCGTTTTATACTTATCATATAAAAAGCTCCTAAGTAAGTTCATAATTAGTGTTAGAAAGTTTTCACCAACCACTTTCTCTCTAAATAACCTTTAATTACTACTGCTCTTATTCCGTGCTTTTAACTTTAAATATTATAATATATATTTTTTTTATGTTCAAGGATTAATTTTCTAAATAAAGAATTTTGTCTGAATAAACATCTTCTAAGATTGTTTTTAAGTCTTCTTTGGTCATTTCTACTGACATTGTTTCTGAACCAAAGGCTAAAATTAATTTATCTTCTTTATATATTTTAGGATCAACAACGACTTTTTGAATTAGTCCTTCTTTTAATCCGAATGGGGTCATACAACCTGGTTGCATACCTGTAAGTTCAATCATTTCATCACCAGTAACCATAGTGATTTTTTCACCTAAAATATTTTTTAAAAGTTTACTATCCATTCTCTCAGTTGCAAGAGTTATAAATAAATAATGGTTATCACCTTTTTTACTTTTTAAAAACAACGTTTTTGTTTCTGTTCCTGTAAGACCTAGTTCTTCATCTACTTTATTTGCAGTTTCATAATTTAAAATTGGTTCATGGGTAACAACTCTTGGATGTAAATTTAATCTTTCTAATATGTCTAAACATTTTTTATTGTTATCGTTCATATTAATCATCACCATTACTACTTCCAAATAGTTGTAATAATCTTAAGAACAGGTTAATGAAGTCTAGGTATAATTCTAAGGCACCATAGATAGCTAAATTATCTTCTGGTATTAAACTTAGTTCATTTAATTTTTTTATTTGCTGAACGTCATAAGCTGTATATATTACAAATATTCCAATTGCGATGATTGTAACAATTAAATCGAATGTTGAATTGTTTAAAAAGATATTTATTATTGAACAGATTATAATAGCTATTAAACCTATTAATAAGTACGGTCCTACTTTAGTAAAATCCGTTTTAGTTGTTGCGCCAATAAAGGCAAAAACAGCAAATATGATTGCAGCCAGTAAGAAAACATACATTATTGAACCTAATTCATATGTGACAAATATTGTCGAAAATGTGAGACCACTGACTGCTGAGTAGATGATAAAACTGATTATGGCGGTTGCTGGTTTCATTTTAGTAATTCTAGCTGATAAGAAAATAACTAAAGCTAATTCAATTATAATTATTAAAATTAAAGACCAAGTACCAAATATTTTTACCATTGTTTCTGGATGAAGTGATACATAATATCCTGTAAAGAATGTAACTAATAATCCTATGAACATCCAACCAAATACTTTTGGCATGATTTTATTTGTCATTTAATTCCTCCTTTCTATAAGTATATCATTTTTAATGATTTTTATAAAGTTTATTTTTGGATATTTAGAAAAACCCAGAAAATTATCTGAGTTTTATTCAATTATAAATGGATTAGACTTTGTGCCATCTCCTCCCGTGATTTGGACTTCAGAGGATAAATACAGTACAGGATAAAAAGTATAGCTAGTAGTTATATTAGTAAAAACACTTGAAATTACACCTTTACTGCTATCAGCTGAATTAACAAAAAACACACGTATTAAACTAGTATTAGATTCTGGTGTAATAGTTAAATTAAGGCCTGTTAAATCAAACATCCAACTTGAATTTTTACATACACTATAATTATTATTGTGCAGATTAAGATTACCACATTGACTTATGTTTGTATTTGTCCTTATGTACTCGCTTACTGTTGGTAGTGCTATTTTACCATTCCATTTTGTTTTATTTTTATCATTTACTTGATCTGCTAAATCATTATTATTATTTGTTACTTTACCAATATCAAAATTACCTGTACCTACTTTACTTTTAGCTACACTCTTTAAACTACTCTAATATGTATCATT
>CALVRQ010000087.1 GCA_944358685.1 uncultured Bacilli bacterium | reverse complement strand
TAATTCTTTTCCATATTTATTTTTCAATTTGATAACCTACTCCCCATACTGTATTTATATATTTTATTTTATCGTTTTCACCTAGTTTTTCTCTTAGGTGACGAATATGAACCATGATAGTGGCACTACTTGTCTGAAGGTAAGGTTCTTGCCATACTTCTTCAAATATTTTTTCGGTAGTTATTACTTTGTTTTCATTTTCAGCTAAAAGATATAGAATTGCAAATTCGGTTGGGGTTAGTGGTATTTTTTTACCATTTTTTAAGCATTCATGTTTATCTTTATCTAAAGTTAAATCTTTAATGGCAATTATTTTATTTTTGTTTTGATTATAACTTGTATATCTTCGAAGTTGGGCTTTAACTCTAGCTATGAGTTCTAGGGGCATAAATGGTTTAGTTATATAATCATCTGCTCCAATATTTAAACCTTTGATTTTATCAGCATTGGTGATTTTGGCGGTTACCATAATAATAGGAAAATTGTATTTTTGTCTTATGTTTTGGCATAGGGTAAAGCCATCAATTTCTGGCATCATGATATCTAAAATAGCTAAATCTATTTGTCTTTTGTCAATTATTTTTAAAGCTTTTTCGCTACTATATGTTTTATATACATTATATCCTTCATTGTTTAAATATAATTCGATTAAATCGGCTATTTCTATTTCATCATCAACAACTAGTATGTTCATACATTTCCTCCTAAATATTCTTCTAAGGTTATGTTTTGTTCGGTTATTTCTTTAGCAGCTTTTTTCCCAACATAACGATAGTGCCATGGCTCATAATCTATTTTGGTTATTTCATATTTATCTTCTGGGTATCTTAATATAAAACCGTATTTATAGGCATTGTTTTTTAGCCACTCCCACATTTTTTCATTTTCATCATAATGACCTTCGTTACTAAAGTCAATTGCAAGGCCTGTTTCATGTTCGGAATAACCTGGGACTTGAACGGTTAAGGTTGTTTGTTTATAAGCGTTTTCTTCACTGTAACCTTCATTTTTATAAGCTTTCATTTTATTTTCAAATATTTGAGTTTGTTCATTTTTAGAACGATAGGCATTATTTATTTTTAAAGTTATGTTTTCATTTAAAGCAGAATTATACATATCCACTAAGTCATTATATATTATATCAGCAACTTCACTTTTTTGAAAGGTTACTAGATTTAAGTTAATATTATCTGGAAAAGCGTTTTCACTATTAACTAATATTAAAGGATTAATTTCACTTATGGCATTAACTTTGGAATTAATATATGGTTTTTGTAAGTAGTATACCCAGACTATTAATAAAATTCCAATTATGAGTGTTAAAATTTTTTTCATTAATATCACCTCTAAGGCAATATTAATATATACTATTAAAATTATAAACTTTTTTAATTAATTATTAAGGTGTTTTAAGAAAATTTTAAGAAAAAAGACGAGGTTTTACCAACCCCATCTTTGAACGCTATATTTAACGTTAGAACTTGTGGTTAAGTGAATTGCTGGATCGTTTTCAGTTACATAGGCTAAATCCATGTGAACTATTCCATTTTCCCAAGCATTTTGCATAGCTCCACCAGTATCTAATACGATAGCGTTAAAGGTGCCCAAATTAGGATTATCTACTTTTATAATTGTTCCACATGGGAATTTATCTAAAGCTGCGGCAATTATTCTAACTTCTCCATATTCATCATCGGTATAGTTCATACCGTTTTGGGTTAAGCTATAATAACTACCATTTTTTGTTTTACAAGCTAGAGTTCCTAGTCCAGAACAACCTTGGCAGTCTGCACCATAACCTGTCATTTTTCCTACATAATCGGCTTTGTCACCAGTTCCAATTTCGATTTCTGCATTTTTTGGACTTTCGATGATTTGAATATTTTCATTTTCATCGACATAAGCAAGTCCATTTTGCCCCTCCTCTTTTGTAATAGTTACACCGGTAGGAATTTTTTTGTTATAGGTTTTGACTGTATCATATTCTATGACTTTAGTTAAAGCCACGGAATTTTTTGTCTGGTTTAAATTTTTTACTTCAAATTTCTTTTCTGAAATTAGGTTACCAGATGTGATTAACCCTGTGATAGTTATGATACTTATTAATAGAGGTATCATTAAATATCGCAGGTGATATTTCTTCATATTTCACCTCATATTTCAAAATTGAAACCATTTAAAGTATACCATATTTATATATTTAAGTCAAATTGGCGAATCGCCGTTTCCGTTGTAATTTCAAGGGTTTTTGCGTATTCTATACCCTTTAGCTGGGATATTTTGGCAGCAATGTATTTGATGTTTTGTGGTTCGTTTTGATGACCTCTTAAAGGCTCTGGTGTAAGATATGGACTATCGGTTTCTAAAACAAAATTATGGATATCTAGGTTGGAAACTATTTCTTTTAGTTTCTTTTCGTTTTTAAAGGTTAAAACACCTCCTATACCAAGAGTTACACCTAAATTCACAAATCTTTCTGCCATTTCTAGGCTACCACTAAAGCAGTGCATATTACATTTGATGTCTTTATTTTTGTATTTCTCTATTATATTATATGTATCTTCGATGGCATCTCTACTATGTATGACTATAGTTTTTTTATAAATGTTTGCGAGATTTATTTGTTTGATGAATAGTTCTTGTTGTTTTTCTTTGTTTTCTTTAGTGTAGTGGTAGTCTAATCCTATTTCACCAATACCAACTATTTTAGGATGAGTTAAGTTTTTTTCTAGTTTTTTTAAATCTTCCTTTGTATATGTATCGGCGAATTCAGGATGAATACCGATAGTTCCATAGATATTTTTATGAGTTTCACAGAGGTTAATTACTTCTTCAATATCTTGTGGACTAGCAGTACTTACTATCATTATATTATCTCCCATATGTTTTATGACTTCTTCTGGATTTTCATAGTCTTCTTTACTAATATGACAGTGCGTGTCAATCATCATTTTTATCACCTTATTCATTATAACATTTTTTATTTGAAAGAGAAAAAAAGAACTTGTTAGTTCTCTTTATGATCAAATTTCTTGATATAGATAAATCTAATGAAGCAACCGATTATAAATAATAAATAGGCGAGGTCTAGATAGTTAAATTTATTTATAATACTCATAGTCAAGTAAATTATTATTAAAACAAACATCAAACCGATTCCACTTATATGTTTGTTCATTTGTATCCCTCTCTATTTTTATTCGTCCTCTTTAAGGATAACATATCGTTTATTGAATAAGCAAGGGATTATCTTAGAAATCTTACGACAATTTACAACAATTTACGTTAATTTGGTAATTTTTTTGCGAATTCATCTTTATCAATTCTTGCAAATAATATCTCTGGTTTATTTAGAATAATACCGGGATCCATACCTTCAAAGTTTTTTGTGGATTCTACTGAACGATTTTGAGTATTTAATTGTTTGAATATTTTATCAGCTGTTTCTGGTAAGAATGCTTGAAGATAAACACTAGCAATTCTTATGCTTTCTAGTAGGTTATATAAAACAGTTTTTAATCTTTCTTTTTTTGTTTCATCTTTGGCTAGTAACCATGGTGTTGTTTCATCAATATATTTGTTACTTTTACGGCATAATCCAATGATTTCTTCGATGGCTTCAGCTACTTTAAGATCATTCATTTTATTTTCAATTCTGTCGCCTAAGTGTTTAGCGTTTTCAATTAAGTCTTTGTCTATTTCTTCAAAGGCTGACGGTTTAAATACTTCTCCATCAAAATATTTATATGACATACTGACTGTTCTATTGACTAAGTTACCTAAAGTGTTGGCTAGGTCTGAATTTACTCTATCAATGATTAAGTCATAACCAATATTACCATCATATCCATAAGGAATTTCGTGAAGACAATAATATCTAATAGCATCGGTTCCAAAGAGGCTAGCTAAGTCATCAGCATATAAAACATTACCTTTTGATTTGCTCATTTTATCACTATCTGATGATAGTATCCAAGGATGGCCAAAGATGCATTTTGGCATTGGTAAATCTAGAGCTTTTAAAATTACTGGCCAGTAAATGGTATGGAATCTTAAGATATCTTTACCGATAATATGAACGTCGGCTGGCCAATATTTTTTAAATTCTTCGGTACTACCATCTGGATCATAACCAATAAATGTAATATAGTTAGTTAAAGCATCTAACCAGACGTAAATTACATGTTTTTCATCGAATGGCACTTTGATTCCCCAGTCAAATGAAGTTCTAGAGATACATAAATCTTGTACTCCTGGTTTTATGAAGTTATTTATGATTTCATTTTTTCTGCTTTCTGGGATGATGAAGTTTGGATGGGTTTCAATGTACTTTTCTAACCATTTATTATATTTACTTAGTTTTAAGAAATAGGCTTCTTCGCTTGTTTTATGAACTTCTCTTCCGCAATCTGGACATTTACCATTTACTAATTCTTTTTCGGTGAAGAATGATTCACAAGGCGTGCAGTATAATCCTTCATATTTTCCTTTATAGATGTCACCATTATCATATAGTTTTTTAAATATTTTAGCAACTATTTCTTCATGATGTGGGTTAGTGGTTCTAACAAATTTGTCATAGCTTATATTCATGATATCGTCAATTCTTCTTACTTCTAAAGACACTTCATCGACATATTCTTGTGGACTTTTTTCAGTTTCTTTAGCTTTGTTTTGAACTTTTTCTCCGTGCTCATCGGTTCCGGTTGTGAATATTACATCATAACCCATTAATCTTTTATATCTGGCAATTGCATCGGTTAAAATTCCCTCATAAGTATTTCCAATATGGGGTTTAGATGATGCATAGAAAATAGATGTGGTTATATAAAATTTATCTTTCATTTTTTATTCCTCCTTCGTTTGTACTACCAATTCCGCCTTGGCGGTTATTTTTTATTTCTTCTTCATTTTCGACTGTTAGATATTTTATGAAAATTCCTTGGGCGAATCTATCGCCGGCTTTTAAATTAATTGTTTCAGTACCTTCATTTTGAACTTTAATGAATATGTGTCCTTCATTATCTTGATTGTTATAGTAATCACTGTCAATAATACCAGTTTGGTTGCACATTCGCATGTTATATTTAAAGCCTAAGCTACTTCTTATATAAATCATTAGTACTTCATCATGATTCATTTCAGCTTTTATAGCAGTTGGAATTTTTTTTATTTCATTTGGTTTTAAAGTTAAATCTTCTAAAAGATGAAAGTCATAACCAGCACTATTTTGGGTTGCTCTTTGAGGCAGGGTTATTTCATTATATTCTTTTTCAGTTAATCCTGTATCTTTTATAAATTCTTTTAATGATATTTTTTCAAATTTACGCATTTTTTCCTCCTTTATATAAAAAAACATCCTTAGAATAAGGACGTTTTTGGACGTGGTACCACCTTAATTTATAAGCGTTTGCTTACCTCTTAACATGTAACGGATGTGACCGTTCTAGCCTACATATCGGCTAGACTGCTTCAGAACCATTCGGAGTAGTCACCTTGTTTATTTCCACCAGCCATAAACTCTCTATAAAGTTACCTACTTTTCTTTCTTTCAGTGCATTTGTGGCTTTATTATAGCATGTTTTTTTTTATGATTCAATATGTTTGGCTAAAATAGTGGATATGATATTAATTGTATTTATGGTATTTTCGGTTATGTCTTTATCTGTTATAACTATTACTGAGCCTAAGGCATCACCATTTGAAATAATAGGGGATATAATTATATTTCCCATTTCTTTTTTTTCTTTAGTAAGGTTTACGGGTTGGTTTTTTAATATTATTACTTTTCGGTCATTGATATATTTTAAGATACTTTCACTTATTTCTTTTTTAAGATATTTATTTTTTAGGTTACCAGCAATACTAATAAATTTATCAGTATCTGTAATTAAGATATTGGCTTTTATGGTTTGATATAATGTTTCAGTTATAGTGTCACTAAGTTCTTTTAGGTTACCGAGCTCTGAGTATTTTTTTAAAACAATTGTTTCTCCATCAATAAATATTTCTAAGTTTTCTCCATTTTTAATATGTAATGTTTTTCTTATTTCTTTTGGAATAACAATTCTTCCAAGTTCATCTATTCTTCTTACAATTCCAGCTAATTTCATTTTTTCCCCTCTTTCTAGGTGTTAGTATGTACTCAAATATGTTATTTATACTTTAAATACAAAGAAAAAAATGATATAATTGTGCTTAAGAAGGAGGAGATTTAACTTGAGTAAAGTTTTAATTTTTGGACACCAAAAACCGGATACAGATAGTGTGACATCAGCTTTAGTTCTTTCTTATTTAAAAAATCAATTAGGAATGGACACTGAGCCTAGAGTTTTAGGTGATATTAATAGTGAAACTGAATTTGTTTTAGATTATTTTAAATTTGATAGACCTAAGTTTTTAAATGATGTTAGACTACAGGTTAAGGATGTTGATTATACTAAAGGTTGTTTTTTAAATGAAAATGATTCTATTTATAAAGGTTACAAGTATATGAATGAGACTAGCATTGGTACTATTCCAGTTGTCGATGTAGACGGTAAGTACAAAGGTGCGGTATCTATGAAGGATGTTGCGAGTAACTTAATTAATAATGATTTAAGAAAGATTAATACTTCTTATGATAATTTACTTGAAGCTTTAAATGGTAAGGAAATACTTAGATTTGATAAGGAAATTAAAGGAAATATTATTTCACCAAGTTATAGAAGTACTACTTTTAAAGAGAATATTAAGATTGATAAAGAGAGTGTTTTAATTACTGGTGACCGTCATTCAATTATAGAATACGCGGTAGAGAATAGTGCATCTATTATTATTTTAACTAATGGCGTTAAGATGAAGAAGGAGCACTTAGAGATTGCGAAGAAGAATCACGTGGATGTTATTAGTACAAAACACGATGGTTTAACTACGGCAAATTTAGTAGTTTTGAGTAATTATATTAAAGAAAAAATGAAAACTAAAGATATTGTTTTTGTTAATGAGAATGATGCTTTAGGAGAAGTTTTGGATTTAGCGAATAAGAAAAAATACAGTAATTATCCAGTAGTTGATAATGATGGTAAATGTTTAGGTGTGTTTAGAGTTAGTATGGCTTATAGTCGTCATCCTAAACAAGTTATTTTAGTTGACCATAATGAAAAAGAGCAGAGTGTTATTGGCCTTGATGAAGCTGAAATTATCGAGATTGTGGACCACCACAAGATTGGTAATATTGGTACGAATATTCCTATTAATTTTAGAAATATGCCTTTAGGTTGTACTGGTACAATTTTATATTTAATGTTTAAAGAACATAATATTAAAATTCCTAAAAAGTATGCGGGTCTTATGATGTCAGCAATTATTTCTGATACACTTCTTTTAACTTCACCAACAACTACTGATGTCGATAAGGAAGCTTTGGAAGAACTTTCTAAGATTGCGGGAGTTAACTTTAGAGAATATGGAATGGAAATGTTTAAGGCTGGCTCTTCTATGAAGGGTAAGACGGTTTCTGAAATTATTCATGGTGATTTTAAAAACTTTACTGTGGATAATCAAAAAGTGGGAATTGGTCAAGTTTCTACGATGAGTACTGATGAGATTATGAGCATGCAAGAGGAATTTATTAGTGAATTAAATGAAGAGGCTAATGAAGGATATACAGCTATTGCTTTATTTGTTACAGATATTTTGAAAAATGGTTCTTATATCTTCTTTAATGAACAAGCTAGAGATATTTTCTCTCATTCATTTGGGGTTGAAAATATTGAACAAGGACATTTCTTTGAGGGACTTGTCTCTCGTAAAAAACAAATTGTTCCAAAATTAATGAATTATATGGATAATTAAGTATTTTAAAAGCGGTTCTTTATTTTGAATCGCTTTTTATTGTGGAAAAATAATTTTATCATATATTTATTATGATTGCATAAATTAATGTTGACTCCGAATTTGTGGCAAAAATGTCAATAATTCGGAATGGAAATTGAATTATTTTAGATAATTATAGTTTAAATTATTAAAAATCATAGGTTTTATTTGACATAGTATTTTATTATATAAATTAAGTTTATAACGAAATTTGGAATGGATTACTTTGACTGCCATCTCCTCCTGTAATTTGTACATTTGTGTTTAGATATAATGTAGGACGAACTACATATTTCATGTCTATAACATTGAAACTATGACCAACATTACCAATATTAGAGATAAACATTGCGATTCCTCTATTTTTATAATATGGCGTCTGCAACCATTCAGATTCACCAACATATAAATAATCATTATTTTTACAATTATTACTATAAGTATCAATTGTCGTTGATAAACAGCTACTTCCTGCCGCATATCCATAATCACTTGGATACATTAAGCCTATGTTCTGCTTTGTACTTGTTGGATTATCAGCATACACATTATTACCTCTTTCTAAATCATAAGCGGCACTTGGTATTATAACCGTTGTACCTATTCCTCCTAAATAATACGTTTCCTCTGATATCATATTTCTATATGTACTATCTATTGAATTATAATAGTCTCCATTCAAATAACTTTTTAATGACGTAATATTCCAATTATTGGAATTAGATGTATCCCATGGCATATTACCTATACTTTCATTTCTGATTATCTTTATCTTTCCATCTATGACTCCGATTATCCGCCATAGTTCATTATTAAAACTTACATAGTTATTTGGAGTTGCTCCATAATATCTAATATCTCCGTGCTCATCTTCATATAATTCATCTGCATTTGATGGTAATAAATCTGTTATTGTGTCTGTTGCAGGTGGTTTTGCTGTACATGTATTATATAGTTCATCTATCGCTCCTTGAACATCAGTCGCTGTCATTCCACTTGTCCCATTATTATATGTTACATCATTACTTGGAAAATATGTCGCGGCTATTACACTTACTGTCCCACATACTATTATTCCTGTTATAAATCCTGGTAAATATCCTAATATAAATTTCTTCATTTTTTCTTTCATTTGGTTATTCCTCCTAGTTTAATATTAGCATTTTTCTTATTCCTTTTTTATACACAGATAATGATATTTTATCGTTTTCTGTTAATAGTTTACT
>CALVRQ010000086.1 GCA_944358685.1 uncultured Bacilli bacterium | reverse complement strand
CTCCGCTTTAGGTGTTCAAGGAGAAATAACAAGAATAAACAATAATAGTCTAGAAACATCAATGGTTACTGTTAGAAGTGTCTTTTCTGAAGAAGGATTAAAATACTTTTTTTCCTCTCCAGTTGATACATTTAAAACATTTGAACCATTAGTTCTATTAATAATTTCCTTAATGGCTGTATCAATTGGTAAAGCAAGTGGATTATTTAAAGCTATGTTTACCCCATTACGTAGATTAAAACCAGGTGTTGTTACCTTCTTCACCTTATTTGCTGGAATTATTTCTTCATTCTTAGGTGAATATGGTTTTGTCTTAGTTTTACCATTAACAGCTGTAATATATCAATATTTAGGACGTAACTCCATGCTTGGTATATTAACTGCCTTCATTGGTGTCAGTATGGGTTATGGTGCAGGCTTAGTATTTAACTATGATGACTATCAGTTGGGATTACTTACTAGAGCTGCAGCTACCGTCGATGTCGATGAAAACTATATATTTAATGCCTGGTCTAATTCATATGCAATGATTGCTGCAACTTTAATTCTTTCTTTCTTTGGAACTCTCATTATTGAAAATATTTTAAGACCAAAAGTTAAAGAATCAATAAAAGAAGATGACGACTTAATCATTTCTAAAAAAGGTTTACTATTTAGTACCATCGCCTTTGTAATATTAATGTTAGTGTTTATCTATACAATCATTCCAGGTCTACCAGGTTCCGGAATCTTATTAGATACTAGCCAAACCGACTATGTCGCTCAGCTACTAGGACCAGATGCTCCATTCACTGATGCCTTTGCCTTTGTTTTCTTAATCATTATGATGATTTGCTCAGGTATCTATGGATTTATCTCTAAAAACATCAAAAACACCAACGACTTCAGTGTCGGTCTATCAAAAGAATTTGATAACCTAGGCTATATGTTTATTTTAATGTTCTTTGCATCCCTACTTGTTAGTATTCTAACCTGGACTAACTTAGGTACTGTTGTTGCCTCATGGCTAATTTCATTTATGAGTAATCTAGAATTTACCGGACTCCCACTTATTACAACTATGTTTATTGCTATCATTATAATGTCTTTCTTAATTCCAGATGCCATAACCAAATGGACCTTAGCCTCACCTATCTTAGTCCCACTATTCATGAAAGCCAATATCACCCCAGATTTTACTCAGTTTATATTCAAAGCAGCCGATAGTGTTGGAAAAGGCATGACACCATTCTTTGTATACTTTATCGTCATGCTTGCATTCCTAGAAAAATATAACAATAAAGAAAGTAATAAAATAACCGTCTTTGGCACTTTAAATCTACTTAGACCAACTGCTTTAATATTTGCCGTATTATGGTTCATCATTGTTATAGGATTCTTTGTCATAGGTCTTCCTCTTGGACCAACGGCCGCCGCTCCAACTTTATAGTTGGAGTTTTTGCTAACTTCTGATAAAATAAATTAAAAGGAAGTGATTACTGTGAAAAAGAAATTCAATAAAATAATTATAACTATAGTTATAATACTAATAATTTTAATTATAACTAGCCTTGTTATTTATCTAAATAATAGAATTGTCGATGATAACTCAGGATTCACCTTAAAAGAAAATCTTCAAACAGAAGTTTATACTAAATCAAATGTTGAAGATTATATAAATACTATTGAAGGAAAAATATTAAAACAAGATAAAATTAATACCAATAAACTTGGTAAACAAGATATCACCTTTATCTACCTAAATAAAGATAATAAAAAAAGAAAAGGCACCTTTCAAATTGAAATAAAAGATACCGAAAAACCATTAGTATGGGTCAGTAGTAATTATTCCACCCAAATAGGACAAGAACCAAATCTAGATAATATTATATGTGTTGATAACTATGATAATAAACCATCTTGCCAAATCGAAGGAACATATGATATAAACACCCCAGGAACTTATAATTTAAAATATGTAGCCAAAGATAGTAGTAATAATACCTATGAGAAAAACTTCACTGTAACCGTAAAAGAACCAGTAACTCAAACACCACAAACACCTCAAACTCCATCCCAAGAAACAGAAGCCACCTATACTGACTTCCAAACCATATTAAATAATTATAAAAATGAAAATACTGAAATCGGTATAGATGTATCTAAATGGCAAGGCGATATTGACTTTGAAAAAGTAAAAAATGCTGGCGCTACCTTTGTCATGATTAGAGTTGGTAGTCAAAAAGGTACTAACGGCGAATATATCTTAGACCCTTATTTTAAACAAAATATAGAAAATGCTTTAAAAAATAATTTAAAAGTTGGTATATATTTTTATTCGTATGCTGATAGTGAAAAAGAAGCTCAAAAACAAGCAAAATGGATCATAAATCAAATTAAAGACTATGAAATAACCCTTCCTGTCGTCTTCGACTTTGAAAGTTTTACAGCTTTTAACGATATGGAATTAAGTATCTTTGGATTAAACCAAGTAGCTAATACCTTTATTCAAACAATTAACGATGCTGGATATGAAGGCGTTCTTTATGGAAGTAAAAACTATTTAAACGCCATTTGGAAATACCATGAAGCTCCAGTTTGGCTTGCTCACTACACTGATGACACCGATTATGATAAAGAATACTTCATGTGGCAAATGTGTGATGATGGTAAAATTGATGGCATAAACGGTTATGTTGATATAGATATTCTATACAAAAAATCTAGCGAAAACTAGATTTTTAAATGCAGTAATCATGAACACTAACTTGTACACTAATCACAAATATTAAGATAATTATAACTTTTATTTTTTTGCGATATATTTTTGATTACTTGACCTTACATGATTTTTATTTGTATATTCCAATAAATTTAAATCTATTAGTGGTTTCAAAATTTTATTATTCACACAATTTCTATTTTTAATGTTTAAATGTTTCCTAATTTCTTTAGCAGGTTTAGGTGTAATACAAAATTTTAAAACTTTATCTTTATACTTATATATTAAATTGGTTTGTTGTTCACCATTTTGGCCAGTATTTTTAATATTTATTCCAGCTTGCTTACTATTTAAAAAACTATTTCGACATACAACTTTAAAACATCCACGTTTATTATAAAATTCCAGCTATAGTAAATTATGTTTGCTAATTTTATATAAAATAAATTAAAAATGTCGCAGTAATGTCGCAGTAATGTCGCAGTAATGTCGCAGCATGATATAATATTATGACTTGAATATATTTTAGTTAAAAATTAAAAATAATATGCTTATTTTGAGGAGTATTGTATAAATACTCTTTTTTTATACTAATTAGTTTATTTATTGATAAATTACATATTAAAAAATTTGTTGTTTTTTTAGGAATTTTTTTGTATAATTTATTAAAAGGTGATAATTATGAGCGACTTTTTTGATATAAAAGGATTAGAAATTATTTTTAATACACAAAAAATAAAAGATTATTCTAATATAATTAGAGTAACTATTGATGATTTGGTTATTTATGAAGGAGAGATAATTTATAACTTTTTTTTAGATAAAAAATATGTTCAAAAATATGTAAGGTTATTTATATTAATAAAAGAAGAATGGATACAGGTTGAAAAGAAAATTTTTAAAAGAAAGGTGTCAATTAGAAATATTAATAGATACTTAGATGATTTTAACAAAAAAATTAAGGATGTGATTGATAGTGAATATTAATAAAAAAAATTTATTAAAAAAAAGTTATAATGATTTTGAAGTAATATGTGATTTTATTGGATTAAGTATATTAAAAAATTTTTTCTTATCAGAATGCAAAAATTCTATGAAAACATGTAAATATTATATAGGTAAGATTAATGGAAAGTATTGGAAT
>CALVRQ010000085.1 GCA_944358685.1 uncultured Bacilli bacterium | reverse complement strand
ATAATATTCATATCTAGATATAACATCAGAAAGAATGTCATTAAAAGTATTAAATAAATCTAAAGCGATTTTTGAAGTAGTAATAGATTCAGAATTAATAATAGAGCAAAAAAATTTGGTATAAAGTATAAATGTTAATATAGAAACTGATAAAAATTTTAAAATTAAAACCAAATAAAACTTATCAGATTTAAACTATTGAAAAAGTCGATTTTCTAAAAGGTATAAAAAAGTAATTTTAATGATTAAGTATTTTTAATCATTTTTTTGACGTTTACATCTTACTTTGAATATATTATAAATCTTTTTCAAAATACACCTTTTGATTCAAAATTTATTTTGCCTTATGTTTATGATATAATTATATAAAGGTGATTTAAAGTGAAACAAGCAAACATAAGAAATTTTTCAATAATCGCACATATTGATCATGGGAAAAGCACATTAGCAGACCGTATTTTAGAATTAACCGGAGCCATTAGTGAAAGAGAAAAACAAGACCAACTTTTAGATAACATGGACATAGAAAGAGAAAGAGGCATAACTATAAAATTAAATGCCGTAAAGCTTCATTATCACTATAAAAACGAAGACTATTTCCTCCACCTTATAGACACACCAGGTCATGTCGATTTTTCATATGAAGTATCGAGAAGCCTCGCTGCCTGTGAAGGTGCCGTGCTAGTTGTTGATGCCGCCCAAGGTATTGAAGCTCAAACGCTAGCTAACGTTTATCTAGCTTTAGAAAATGATTTAACAATCATTCCAGTCATTAATAAAATTGACCTTCCTAACGCTGATATTCCCAAAGTAAAAAAAGAATTAGTTGACACCTTAGGATTTGACGAAGACGAAATAATTTTAACAAGTGCAAAAACCGGCGAAGGTGTTGATAAATTATTAGAAGCAATTATTGAAAGAATACCTGCTCCGACTGGTGATGAGAACGCTAAACTACAAGCTTTAGTTTTTGATAGTTACTTTGATTCATATAAAGGTGTTGTTGTTTTAGTTAGAATAAAAAATGGTAAATTAAAAATCAAAGATAAAATAAAATTCATGGCCACAGGTGCTACTTATGAAGTAACTGAACTTGGTGTTAGTACTCCTAAACATAAAAACAAAGACATCTTAGAATGTGGTGAAGTTGGATATATATGCGCTAGTATAAAAAGTATTAGTGACATCAAAGTCGGAGATACCATAACCTTAGAAAATAGTCCGGCAGATAACAGTTTGCCAGGTTATAAACCAATGAGACCAATGGTCTTCTGTGGACTTTATCCAGTTGAAACAAACAAATATCCAGACCTTAGAGATGCCTTAGAAAAACTAAAATTAAATGATGCCGCTTTAGAATTTGAACCTGAAACATCAACTGCCTTAGGGTTTGGTTTTAGATGTGGTTTCTTAGGTCTCCTTCATATGGAAATAATCGAAGAAAGACTAGAAAGAGAATTTGGTATTAATCATATTGCCACATCTCCATCAGTTGTCTATAAAATAACCAAAACCGATAATGAAGTAATATATATTGATAGTCCAGCTAAAATGCCAGATAGAGGAAAAATAAAAATAATAGAAGAGCCATATATAAAATCAAATATTTATGTTCCAAGTAATTATATTGGTAGCATTATGGAACTATGTCAAAATAAACGTGGAACATATATCAATATGGAATATATAAGCACAAATAGAGTTAGCATCCACTACGAACTTCCACTATCTGAAATTGTTTATAACTTCTTCGATAAACTAAAAAGTTCTAGCCGTGGATATGCCTCATTTGACTATGAATTAATTGGCTATAAACCAAGTGACCTTGTTAAAATGGACATTTTATTAAATGGGGAAACTATTGACGCCCTAAGTCTCATTGTACATAAAGACTTCGCATATAACCGTGGTAAAGCCATTGTAAGTAAACTAAAAGAAATCATTCCTAGACAATTATTTGAAGTTCCAATCCAGTGCGTAATTGGTTCTAAAGTAATAGCTAGAACTGATATAAAAGCTATGCGCAAAAACGTTCTAGCAAAATGTTATGGTGGAGATATAACAAGAAAAAGAAAATTGCTCGAAAAACAAAAAGAAGGAAAAAAACGAATGAAAATGGTGGGCAAAGTAGAAGTTCCAAGTGAAGCCTTCTTAGCTGTTTTAAATATTGATGAAGAAAAGTAGGTGATTAAATGCTATTAAAATATATAAATCTAAAAACTAAGCATGAAAACACTTATGATAAATCAATGGGGAAATTCCAATTTAGAGGTATAAGAAAATGAGTATTTATATTCATATACCTTTCTGCACGCAAATTTGTTCATACTGTGATTTTTGTAAAGTATATAAAAACGAAAAATGGATAGATAAATATTTAATAGCCTTAGAAAATGAAATAAGGAACAACTACCAAGGAGAAAAAATAAAAACTTTGTATATTGGTGGTGGAACACCAAGTGCACTTTCTTTAAAACAGTTAAAAAAACTATTTAAAATAATTAGAATATTCACCTTAGAAAAAGATGCTGAAATAACAATTGAAACTAATACTGAAGACTTAACAAAAGAAAAAATAAACTTTTTAAAAACCAAAGTAAATCGTTTAAGTATTGGAATTCAAACATTTAATAGAAAAGTTTTAAATAAATTAAATAGAAAATTAAATATTGAAAATTTAAAACTAGCTTTCCAAAACTTTGATAACATAAATATAGATTTAATGTATGGTTTTCAAAATCAAACCAAAGAAGAACTAAAACAAGACCTAAACAAAATCTTAAAATTAAATCCAAAACATATATCTACATACTGCTTAATAATAGAAGCAAACACTAAACTTTATATTGAAAATTATAAACCATTAGATGATGATAATGAAAGTATTTTATATGAGACAATCATTAAAACATTAAAAAAACATAATTATATTCAGTATGAATTCAGTAACTTCGCTAAAAAAAATTATGAATCAAAACATAACTTAGTTTATTGGAATAACCAAAATTATTATGGCTTTGGTCTAGGAGCTAGTGGTTATATCAAAAATGAAAGATATGAAAATACCAGAAGTTTAACTGAATACATAAAAGGAAATTATAAATTAGAATCTCATGAATTATCGTTAGACGAAACCCTTCAAAATGAGTTTATTCTTGGTTTAAGAAAAATAGAAGGTATAAATAAAAATAAATTTTTAAATAAATATAAAATAGACATAAAAAAAATAACCCCAGTAAAAAAACTTTTAAACCAAAAACTATTATTAGAAAATGAAACAAACATCTATATAAATCCTAAATATTTATACATATCTAATGAAATTTTAATAAATTTTATTGATTTATCTTTACACAAACATTAGTTTGTGATAATCTTAAAGTAGGTGATAACATGGAAAAGAATTTTAATCGGGAATTAACATACATCAAAAATCCAAAATATAAAGAAGCAGCTAAACAATTAATTAGCCTTCTTCCAGATTATTTTTATGAAGTAGCCGCTAGTTCAACTGGTAAATATCATCCAACATTTAGTCTAGGAGATGGAGGATTACTTAGGCATACGAAAGTTGCCGTCAAAATAGCTCATGAACTACTAGAAAACGAATGCATTGGTTATTCGTTCAATAATGATGAAAAAGATTTAATGTTAATTGCACTTATAATGCATGATGGATTAAAACATGGTCTTACAAAAGAAAAATATGTTAGATTTGACCATCCAATTTTAATGGCAAATTATATAAAAGAAAATCAAAGTAAAACAAACCTTAATGATAAAGAAATAAGTTTTCTTGCAAACATCATCAGTAGTCACATGGGTCAGTGGAATACAAATCCCTATAGTGATGTCATTCTACCAGTACCATCCAACAAATATCAAAGATTTGTTCATATGTGTGACTACTTATCAAGCCGTAAATTTTTAGATGTCAAATTTAATAATAATGAAATAGAGGAGTGATTGAAATGGCTAAATGGGATAAAGACTATTTAGAACTATGTAAAAGAATATTAAACGAGGGCACAGAAGTTGAAAATAGAACAGGTGTTAATACTATCAAAATTCCATCTCATCATTTTCACTTTGATTTAGATAAAGAATTTCCAATTTTAACAACCAAACAATTATTTATCAGACAAGCTGTCTTAGAAATGTTTTGGATTTATCAAAAGCAAAGTAATGACGTTAGATGGCTTCAAGATAGAAATGTCCACATTTGGGACGAATGGGAAGTAGATGAAGATGGAATTTACCGTATTTATGAAGCACCAAGTGAACAAACACCATATGACAAAGATAGAGAAGTACCTGTCCTAGATCCATATAGTGTTCCTGCACATAATCATAACGGTAAATTAGACTATAAATATGATGAAAACGGAAATATTCTAACTGCCAAAAGTTTAAGTGAAGAAAATAGTATAAAAATGTTTCCAGATAGAGAAACAGTCAAGAAAAACATCAAAATGGCTAAGTTTTATGGTGAAAATTATGCCCATACAATTGGAACAGCTTACGGTTATATTGTTGGTAAATTCCAGTCTATTCAAAATTTAATAAATAACCTTACTGAAAATCCAAACGATAGGCGAAATGTCATTAGCTTATGGCAAGACGACTATGTCAACACTGCTGTTTTACCATCATGTGTTTGGTCAAGTGAATGGGATGTTACAAATGGAAAATTAAATGCTTGGGTTCATCAACGTAGCTGCGATGTACCTTTAGGTTTACCTTTTAATGTAACTCAGTATTCAGTCTTACTAAATATGCTTGCTAAAGTAACAGGATTAAAACCAGGAACTTTAGACTGGAGTATCAAAGATGCACATATATATGTCAACCAAATTGAAGGCATCAAGGAGCAAATTCGTCGCGGTGAAGAATTAGAAGATTTAAAAGCCCCTGAACTATGGCTAAATCCAGATGTAACTGACTTCTTTAAATTTGATAATTCTAAAGAATGTAAAGATGTAAAACTATTAAATTATAAACATCACGGAAAAATCAGATTTCCACTTGCCCAATGAGATTATCAGTAATAGCGTTGGCAAAAAAACAAAGACATAAAAAGCAATTATTGGATAGAAAAACAGATAAAAATACAATATCAAATATGTTTTGTATAAAAGGAGATAAAAATATGAAAGGAAAATTAATAACCATTGAAGGAACTGATTGTTCTGGTAAAGAAACACAAACTAATTTATTAATAAAAAAATTAAGAGAAGAAGGCTACCGTGTTCAAAACTTTTCTTTCCCTAATTATAATTCACCAACGGGAAAAATAATAGGTGGACCTTATTTAGGCAAAGAAGGTTTTGATTCTTGTTACTTTGAAGAAGGTTCATCTAAAGTAGATCCCAAAGTAGCTTCATTATATTATACTGCTGATAGAAAATATAATATAGATAAAATACTTTTTCTTCTAGACCAAGGTTATAATGTCATATTAGATAGATATATATATTCTAATATGGCTCACCAAGGAGGAAAAATAGAAGATAAAAAAGAAAGAGAAGCTATGTATAATTGGCTAGATAAATTAGAATTTGATTTAATGGAACTTCCAAAACCTGATTTAACCATTTTCCTTCATATGCCATTAAGTGTTGCTGAAAAACTAAAATCAAGTCGTAAAGAAAAAGCTGACGGCCATGAAAAAGATGAAAATCATTTAAGAAAAGCCGAAAAAGCATATCTAGAACTAGCTAAAAAATATGACTTCATCACCATTGAATGTGCAGACGAATCTGGAAAGCCCAAAAATATTGAAGACATAAATCATACTTTGTACGAAATAATAAAACCATTTATGAACAAAAGGATATAACTAAAGTTATATTCTTTTAAATATTTAATAAAATTTTAATATGAAAATAATCGCTCATAGAGGAAATGATAATCTTCATCAAGAAAACAGCTTAGAAGCCATTTTAAATAGTTTAGAAAGCATCTATACAGATGGAGTAGAGTTTGATGTTAGATTAACCAAAGACAATAAACTAATCATTCATCATGATCCATTTTATAAAGGTAACTACATAAGCCATACAAATTCAGTTAAACTTCAAAAACAAGGATTAAATACCTTAGATGAAGTCTTAAAACAAATAAGCACTAGCAAAATAATAATGATAGAAGTTAAAACTGATAATAAAAGTATAAAAAAAATTACTAAAACATTGTTAAACACCATAAATAAATATAATCTAAATTTCTATATATGCAGTTTCAACTATGATTTTATAAATAATCTAAAAAATAAAACCCATTTTAAAATAGGTCTAATTATTAGTTTAAAAATAAATACTAAATATCTAAACAATAACTTTTCATTTAACTCCATAAATTATCTTTATAACAAAAAAATTCCTCAAAAGGAAAATTTTAGGTGGACTGTAAATACCAAACAAGACTTAAAAAAAATAAATAAAAAAGATAACATCATCACTGACAATTCTAAAGAAATATATAAGCTTACAAAGGAATCTTAACCTTCTCACTTAAGATAAAAGCTTTATTATCCACATTTCTTATAATTTTAACAATCTTACTAGTTTTCTTTCTGGCTCCCGTAATCATTAAAATAGTTTTTTCATTATTATCACTCTTGATCTTTGAAACTTGAAAATTTTCTTTTTCTAACTGTTCAGTTAAACGCAAAGCATTATCACAGCTTACTTCAACCATAAAAGCATTAGTTCCAAGCGCAATTCTCTCTTCTAGTACACTTCCTAAATAAGAACCAAATAAAGCCCCCAAAGCAAAAGCAATAGCCTTAAATATATCTTTTTGTAACCCCATTAAAACTGTCCCTGTTAATATAATCCAAATTAAAGTAACTATAAATTGTAAAACCGCTCCTAATTTCTTCTTACCATTACTTACAACAATTAACCTTAAAGTAGCTAAAGCATCTTCAATAATTTTAAAAATAAATATTGCAAAGTATATTAAAATATTCATATTTTCCACCTAAAATTATTTTGTCTAAAACCTTCAAAACTATACAAAACTTGAAAAGAAATCAAAAATAATATATAATGTTTAAGGTGATTAGATGGAAATTGATTTAACTATTTTAAATAACAAATCAAAAATAGATGTAGACGGCAAAGTAACTTTTCCTAAAGAAGATTTAGAAAAAGCCGGAATACTAGACATGGGTGAAATAACTGTAAAAGGAACATTAACAAATAATGAAGGATACACATTATATTTAAACATCAAAGGTAAAATGGTATTACCATGTAGTCTTACCCTAGAACCAGTTGATTATCCATTCGATATTAAATTAGACGAAAATATAGACGAATTCATCGAAAACTCTAAAAAAACACAAAAAACTATTGATATTTTACCAATAATATGGGAAAATATATTAATGGAAATTCCCATGAAAGTCATTAGTCCAAATGCAAAAAACATGAAAACAAAAGGCGATGGCTGGGAACTTATAACTGATAGCGAAGAAAAAGGTGTAAACAGCCTAGCTAAGTTAAAAGATTTATTATAGGAGGTGTTATCATGGCCGTACCAGCAAGAAAAGTTAGTAAAACTAGTGGAAGAATGCGTCGTACTCATTACAAGATAAGTGCTAAAACTGTTACAGTATGCCCAAACTGTGGTGCTCCTGTAAAACCACATCGTGTTTGTAAAAATTGTGGAACTTATAAAGGTAAAGAAGTTATCGCTAAAAAAGAAAATAATGAAGAATAAAAAAATCAGGTAATCCTGATTTTTTTAATTTGTATAACGCATTTCCTCATTTGAAATATTAAATATAAGTCCCATAGCAAGCATATAACTTAGTAAACTAGAACCACCATAACTAATAAAAGGTAAGGTAATACCAGTAATTGGAAGAAGTCCAAACGTCATACCAATATTCTGAATTTGCTGATATAAAAGCATACCAACAACTCCAGCCACAACATATTTATTAATTAACTTATTCGTTTTTAAAGCAAGCGTTATCAACCTAATATCAAACATCGCAAGTAATGAAAGTAAAATAACTGAACCAATAAATCCAAAATGGCTCGCATATACCGCAAATATAAAATCCGTCTGAGCTTCAGGGAAATAAATTGGATTATTAGTTAAACCATGACCAAATAAACCAGCTGAACCAATCGCACTCAAACTATTTTCAAGCTGATATCCACTTTGATTAGACCAATCAAGCAATCTATCAACCCTTAAGAAAAAACTCGTACCAAATATCTTAATAAATAAATCTTGACTGATAAAATAAATTCCTAACACCAATAAAACAAAAACAGCCAAAACCCCAAAAATCATTACAAACCATCTATACCTAATTCCAGATATAAAAAGCATTACAAAAGTTATAAGTAAATAAATTAAAACAACTCCCGTATCTGGCTGCATAAAAGTTAAAACACTAGGTATCAATACCACTATAGCAACCTTAACTAAAAACATAAATTCTTCTCTAACACTAGGATTTGGAAATTCTTCATTAAACTTAGAAATCATCGAAGCATTTACAATAATTAAAATAATCTTCATAAATTCACTAGGCTGAAGCGTTCCAACCCCTTTAATCTCATACCAACACGTCGCATCATTAATCGTCTTACCAAAGAAAAATAATCCTATTAAAGCTAAAATACCAATTCCATATAAAAACCAGCTCATTCTATATATATAAGTATTACCAACCGTCATTATTAAATAAATAATAATAAAGCCAGCTATATACCAAATTATTTGATTAGTAACCAAATGACTCATCGTACTTGGTAAAATACTTCTAGCCCCATATAAAGTAATAATACTTATAAAAGCAAATATCAAAATTGGTATCAAAATAGACTTGTCAATTTTATACTTAGAAATTTTTTTCATAAAGTATCACCAATAAATATAATACACTAAACAGATTAAACTTACAATTACTTTTAAACCAAAAAATTTTCAAAAATTAAAAGGAAAATCCCAAAAAAAACGTATGTTAATATACGAGGAGTGGATAATCGTTCAAACTAGTGAAAAAATAAACCTAAATTACTTAAAAGAACTAGACAAAAAAATACATTTCATTAATTTAACATACGATATTACCTTTAAAAGCGTTTTCCAAAGAAATAAAAACCTATTAAAAGATTACTTAAATTCATTTTCATTTATAAATCTTAAAAAAACATCTAAAATAAAATTCTTAAACAGTAAATTATATAAAGAAAATAAAAATGAATATCACAAAATAATCGATTTATACCTAACAATAGATAATAAATTATTCATTGATATAGAACTAAATAAAATGCCTTTTGAAATAGTCATGGAACGCAATAATTTATACTTAAATAAACTATCTAGTATGCTTTTAGAAACAGGTGAAAACATAAAAAAATTAAAACATTATCACCTGTATCAAATCAACTTAAATGCTAATA
>CALVRQ010000084.1 GCA_944358685.1 uncultured Bacilli bacterium | reverse complement strand
ATTCTTTATTTGATAAGGTCATGGTGTAATAAGGTATTTTTTTTATAATTTGTGGAGTTATTTTTAAAATTTGTTCATCAGTTAATTTTTTAGAATCTTTGACTCCTAAATTTTCTAAGAATGGTATGTTTTCTTTAGTGACATAAGAAGCGGTAACAACGATTGGTCCAAAAAAGTCACCAGTTCCAACTTCGTCTGAACCAATGGTGTTTGCATAGTAGACTTTAGAATTTTTTTTGGTTTCTTTCTTTTTTTCTCCGGCTATTTTCATGTCAACCTTTTTATCAGGATTTAAGTTTTTTTCCATTTGTGACCATAGATTTGCATCAATATCGGCGCTTATACCTTGAAAGACGACTTTACCTGATTGATATAAAGTGACAACTGTGTCTGCTTCATCAGCTTGAAAAACAGCATATGGTGGAGTTTTTAAACGTTTTTTATCTTCGAAATATTCGTTCATTTTATTCATGGTATTTTCACTAACTTTTAAAGTTATTGTTTTAACTGGTTCTTTTTTCATCTAATCACCTGTAAATATTTTATCATATTTCTTTTATTATCACAATAAAGGCTTTACTTTTTGAAATTAAATGTAATATAATTATGTTAAAGGAGAATAGATATGAATATTACAGATATTTTAATTATTATTTTTATTTTGCTTGGAGCTTTTGTAGGGGCTAAACAAGGATTTACCAAAGCTCTTGTTAGTTTTTTGGGAATTATTATAGTTGTAGTTCTTGCTTATTTTTTGAAAAATCCAGTTAGTGAGCTTTTAATGAGTTTTTGTCCTTTCTTTAGTTTTGGTGGTATAATTAAAGGGGTAACTGTTTTAAATATTGCAGTGTATGAAGTTATTGCTTTTATAGTTGTATTTTTCATTTTAATGGCAATTTTAAATGCGTTATTATTTGCGACTGGAATTTTTGAAACCATTTTAAAATTTACAATTATTTTAGGAGTTCCTTCAACGATATTAGGGGCGATTATTGGAGCTATTAAGAATTATGTTATTGTATTTTTTGTTTTATATTTGCTTTCGATGCCAAATTTTGTCGATGTTGATTTTGTCAAGAATTCGACTTATCGTGAGCCAATATTAAAAAATAAACCGCTTCTTTCAAATATTGCGGGTACTTCACTTGAGGTTTTAGATGAATTTAAGGGTTTGGCTGATAAATACACAGATAGTACAGATACAAATTCTTATAATTTAGAGACGTTAGATGTATTTTTGAAATATAAAATAGTTACTGTAGATACAGTTAAAAAGTTGAGTGATAGTGGTAAAATAAAAATTGATGGTATTGAAACTGTTTTAAGTAAGTATGAGGAGGAATAGTTATGGAAATAATTAAGGGTAATTTGGATAATTTTGATAGTGTTACTAGTAAGGGGGATGTACTTGTAGATTTTTTTGCGACATGGTGCGGTCCTTGTAAGATGCTTGCTCCTGAGCTTGAAGAGATTAAAGATAGAGTGCAGATTATGAAGGTAGACATTGATGAAAACTTAGAACTTTGTAAAAGGTTTGGAGTTATGAGTGTTCCTACACTTATCTATTTTAAAAAAGATGGTACATATACGATGCATATTGGTTATATGTCTAGTGATGAAATTTTGACTTTTATTCAGAAATAAAACTATTAGGTGGTTTTTTCCTAATAGTTTTTAGTTATTTTTGATAGAAAGAATTATTTCCTTATCCATACTAATTTTATGATATTTGATATGACATTTATCAAATAAAGTACGTGATGCGATATTATTTTCTGATTTTGCATATTTATCATTTAAGTAGATGACTTCTTTAATGCCTGATTGAATGATTAATTTAGCGCATTCATTGCATGGAAATAAATCGACATATAATTTGGCATTTTCTAAGTCTTTTTTTGAGCCACGGTAATTTAATATGGCGTTTAGTTCAGCGTGGCAGACGTATGGATATTTAGTGTTTAAGTTTTCACCTTCACGGTTCCACGGAAAATCATCGTCGTGAAAACCATTAGGTGCGCCATTATAACCGATTGAAAGGATTCTATTATCATCACTGACAATGCATGCGCCAACTCTGGTTGATGGGTCTTTACTTCTTAAGGCGCTTAATTCAGTGATAGCCATAAAATATTCGTCCCAAGTTAAATAATCTTCTCTTTTTTTTGAATTCATTTTATCACCTCTTGAATTATTGTATCATATTTTTATTATTTTGAATAATATGGTTTTTCTGATATAATATTTGTTGGTGATATTATGAAAAAATTATATGGTTTTACTTTAGGAACTATATTATTGGACCAAATTATAAAAAATCTATTATTGTTTTTTATGAGTTTTGGTCAGTCGATGACGGTAATTCCTGGTTTTTTTAGTATTACTTTGATTGGAAACACGGGGGCGGCGTTTAGTATTTTGAGTTCTAATACGCTTTTGCTTATAGTTATTTCTATTATTGTTTTAAATGTAATATATTTTTGGTTTGTAAAAGGAAAGAAGTTAAGCGATTTTGAACAGGTAGCATTTGGTTTGTTAATTGGGGGAATTATAGGTAATTTAATTGATAGGGCTTTGCATATGCAGGTGATTGATTATTTGGATTTTAATATTTTTGGCTATAATTTTCCGGTATTTAATTTAGCTGATATTGCAATTGTGGTTTCGATGGTTTTGATTGCTATTCAGATGATAAAAGGTGATAAAAATGAAGTATCAAGTAAAGGAAAATGATATTAGATTAGATATATTTTTAACTGATGTTTTGGATGTTAGCCGTAGTCAAGTTACTAAGATGATTAAGGCTAAAGAGATATTAGTCAATGATAAAATAGTAAAAGCTGGGTTTATGCTTAAGAATGGTGACGAGGTTACTGTTAATCATACTGAAGTAGATGGTGTGGTTCCAGAAAAAATGGATTTAGATATTGTTTATGAAGATGATGATGTTATTGTGGTTAATAAGGCTAATGGGGTAGTTGTACATCCTGGAGCTGGTAATTATAGTGGCACTTTAGTTAATGGGCTTTTATATCATACTAAACTTAGTGATGTGAATGGCGATGAGAGACCTGGTATTGTACATAGAATAGATGCTTATACGACAGGTTTACTTATGGTGGCTAAAAATAATAAAGCTCATGAGATTTTGGCTGAGGAACTTGCTTTGAAAAAAACTTATAGAAAATATGTAGCTTTAGTTTGGGGCGTTATTACTAGTGATTCTGGAGAGATAGATGCCCCGATTGGAAGGAGTAAGAATGACCGTAAGAAGATGTCTATTCGAGCTGATGGTAAGGAAGCGGTTACTCATTTTAAGGTTTTGAAAAGATATGAGAAGGCAACTTTAATTGAACTTAGATTGGAAACGGGAAGAACTCATCAAATTAGGGTACATATGGATTATATTGGGCATCCAGTTGTTAATGATCCGGTTTATGGTAATCGTAAATTATTTGATGATAGTGGACAGTGTTTACATGCGAAAGAACTTGGATTTGTTCATCCAAGGACTGGAGAATATATGCAGTTTGATAGTGAACTTCCGGAATGTTTTTTAAATATTTTAAAAAAATTTGAGTAGGGGATGATATGAACGAGATAGTAATTGATAAAAAAGAAGAACTTGTTATGAAATTATTACATTATTTTATTACTGAAAGAGGATATAATCCGGTAATAATTAGAGGGGTCAAGGATGAAATATGGCTTGAGAATTTAGAAGATGATTATAAAATTGTCAGGATAGTTTCTGGTTATATTCATAATAATGAGCAGTTTAAGTTTGATATTTTTAAAACTAAGAGTCTGCTTAAGACAATAAAAAAGAAAACATTATCATTTAAAATTAATGCTTTAAGTATTTTTGTTAATTTAGGAGATAATGTAGATATATCAGAGTTTGATAATACACCAAATATCAAGTTTGCAAATATTCATGAGGCATCTGATTTGGATAAGTATCGTTTTGTTACCTCCGCTTTTCCTGATATTACTAAGGATATGAATTTTAAGGAAAAGGGTTTGGAATTATTTATGAAGATTACTAGTGATATCAATAAGAAAAATGAGGGTGATGCGAAGATGAACGAGGATGTGTTTAGACCTAAGAAACCGGTTATTACTTATGCTTTGATTATTATTAATGTGTTGGTATTTATATTATCGGTATTTAATGATAGTATTTTACCGATGTTTGCAGTTAATAGGGAACTTATTGTTAATTTTGGACAATATTATAGATTAATTACTGGTATGTTTTTACATGGTAGTATTTTGCATTTGCTTTTTAATATGTACGCATTATATATAATTGGAATGCAACTCGAGAGTTTTCTTGGTAAGGCTAAATATTTAATTGTTTATTTACTTTCTGGAATAGGGGCTTCAATGTTATCAATTTTCTTTAGTAATAGTTTTAGTGTTGGAGCTTCAGGTGCAATATTTGGTCTGATGGGAGCTTTGCTTTATTTTGGATATCATTATCGTGTTTATTTGGATAGTGTGGTTAAGTCGCAGATTATTCCTTTGATTGTGCTTAATTTGATTTTAGGTTTTACTTTATCTGGTATTGATAACTGGGCACATATTGGAGGTTTAGTTAGTGGAATTTTAGCAACTATGGCGGTTGGTGTTAAATATAAATCAACGAAGTTTGAAATGATTAATGGAATTATTTTGTACTTGATATATATTGTATTTATTGGATATATGGTTTTTGTACGTGGTGTTTAAAAAAATCTAATGAATTTAATTTTCATTAGATTTTATTTTTTTTGTAAATATTTTGCATTCTTGTTCTGCTTTTTCAAATGGTTTTTTAATTTCATAGATGATGGCTTGATGTTGATTTTTGGTTAGGGTTAAATGTGGGCTTGCTGTTTTTTCTTCTTGCATTATTTCTGATTGATTGTTAGTAAATTCATTATTTTTTTTATTAGTGATTTTATTTTCTTTTTCTATTTGGTGAGTATTTTGATTTGCAGTATTAGTTTCATTTAATTCTACTTGCTTTTTATATTTATCAGCATATTCTTTGATATTTATGGCTTGCAAGGGGATAGTTCCAAGACTTAGGGCGGTACTTATGGCAAGTAATGTTTCATTTGTAATACCAGCAATATTTAAGTTTTGAATGGCTAGGGCTAGATAGCCTAATATTAAAGCGATGGATAGTGGCCATATTTTAACTTTCCCTAGAAAGTTACTTTTAGGCTGTCCGCCGGTGGCTAATAATTTACCGTTGATGAAGGCAATTACACCTTCTAATGCACCGTTAGCTGCGAATATTGGCAGGATTGGTAAGATGCCGATTATTAAAACTATTGAAAATATTTTATCAGAAACGGCGTCTAACATTGCTCCTTCTTTAGTTTCTTCTTTGGCTATTACTCTAGCAGTTAATCCGTCTAGAAAATCAGATAGTGCTAGAAAAGTGATGTTTCCAAATAATAGTGGTAGGGGAGTGCCTGTATATGCCATAACTGGTATGGCTATTCCGCCAATTACTCTTGAGAATGAAAGCCAATTTGGAATTAGTGATAGTTTATTATCAGGATTAAATAATCCTTTAGCAAATGTTTTTATGGT
This sequence comes from uncultured Bacilli bacterium, assembly GCA_944358685.1. The sequence goes on along the minus strand of CALVRQ010000084.1, from coordinate 4,492 downwards.
GTTTTTTATTGTGTCCATTAAATCCCTCCAACGTTCTATATATTTTAACACAACTTTTGATATAAGTAAATTAGTAAGTTATGTCAAATATTGTATAATAATGAGATGGTAGTCATGTACTTTGATATTAATATTTGATATAATTATATTAGAATAATTAGGAGGGCATAGAATATGAAGAAATGCTTTAAATTATTGGTTATTATTTTATTTTTAATGTTTAATTTTATGCCTTTTTATAGGGTAGAGGCAGCTTCTACTTATACGGTAGAAATGGTGGCTAATCAGACTGGCAATAAGGTTATTGGCAGTTATAGCAGTTATAGTGCGGCTTTAAATGCGATGAACAGTCAAAATTCAACAGCAAGTAGTGTGGCGACTATTTACCGTGATGGGGTGCCTGTCGATAGTAAATATGCGATTTTTAAATTTAAACCTGGTTCAACTTACAGTTTATATACTTCTAGTACGACGAATTCAGCGTATACATCTGTTAGTGGTTCTCATGGTACAGATGCGGCAGTACTTGGATATAGTGATAACGGCCGAGTTAAGATTATGATTAGCGGTTTTGTCGGATGGACAAATATTAATAACGGAGTGGTTACGCCAATTTCTTTACTTGGTGTGAACGGAAATGTGATTAATGTACCTGGAGGCAAAGGAATTAGGATTAGAAAGTCTCCATCTCTTTCTGGTTCGGTTATTGCTGAAGTTAAAACGACGACTAATTTTAATTATACAGAAACTAGGGTAGCTGATGGATATACTTGGTATAAGATTAGCTATAATGGTAGTGATGCTTGGATAGCGAAGACTGATAGTTCAACGGTTTTAACGGGAATGAATGGTCTTGGTACTTATTATGAAAGAAATACTAGTAGTAATAATTTAATTCATCATTTTGCTTATTATAATGGAAGTGGGTATGGCGATTCTTATACTAATTTAGGTACAGCACCTACTTATTTAACACCAGGCGTGAGATATTACAGTTTTGATGGTAATTATTTTTATTCTAGTTTGACTACTATGCTTGATGATTATAGGACAGGAAAATATACAAGTAGTGTGAATGCGAATAGTCCACATTATGCTTATTATTTATATTTAACTAGTCATTCAGAAACGGCGTATACAGGTGGAGATTTGAATAATGCAGTGGCTAAGAAAGGTTATACGGCTTCTAATTCTAAACTATATGGGACTGGAGATTATTTTAAAGAGGCCGAGGCTACTTATGGTCAAAATGCTTTAATGATGTTTGGTACAGCGATAAATGAAAGTGCTTGGGGAACAAGTAGAATAGCGATGGATAAGAATAATTTATTTGGATATGGAGCCGCTGATAGTGATCCATATAATAGTGCTTATTCTTATAATAGCCCACGTGATTCTATTATGGATTATGCGGCAAAGACTGGTACTAGTTATTCGATGGCTACGGGTAAATATTATTATGGCGCACATTATGGTAATAAAGCGAGCGGCCGAAATGTGAAATATGCGACTGATCCATATTGGGGTGAGAAACAAGCTAGCAATTCGTTTACTAATGATCAAAATTTTGGCGGTAAGGATTTTAATTCGAATACGATTGGTGTTGTAAAGAAAAATATAGCTAGTCCATGGATATTTGATAAACCTGAGAGGACAAATGAAGCTCATATCTATACTTTAAAAAATCCAAATAGTAATGATGTGGTAAATGATTTAGCTGTTAATGTTGTTGATAAAGTTGTTGGATTAAATGGTGTTGTTTTTTATAAGATATATGCTGATTTGCCTACTAGTGGTGGAGTATTATTTGGATATATTCCTACTGAAGAACTTTATGTAAGTAATAATCAACCAGTAATTAATGCTTCTGATAAGACTATTACTGAAGGTAGTATTTTTAATCCACTTGAAGGCGTTAGTGCGACAGATGTAGAAAATGGTAATTTAACTAATAAAATTACAGTTACTGAGAATAATGTGAATACTTCTAAAGAAGGTACTTATCAAGTAACTTATACAGTTTCTGATAATAGTAATTTTCATGCTAGTAAGACTATAAATGTTAAAGTTATTTCTGCTGAGCTTCCAGAAATCACAGCAAGTGATAGAAGCGTTAAACAGTTTGAAGAGTTTAATTATATGGAAGGTGTAAGTGCGAAAGCGCATGATGGTACGGATTTAACTAAGGATATAACTTATGATAAGACTGTTGATACTTCTGAGGCTGGAACTTATAAGGTCACTTATAAAGTTAAAGATAGCAAAGGTAAAGAAGTTAGTAAGACGGTTACTATTACAGTTATTCCTAATGAGAAACCAGTTATCAATGCTTCTGATAAAGAGATTTATTTAAATAGTGATTTTGATTATTTAGATGGTGTAACAGCGAGTGATGCGGAAGATGGACCAATTAAGGATATTAAGTATGAGGGAGAGGTGAAAACTGATCAAGTTGGCGATTATCCTGTAACTTATACGGTTGAAGATAAAAATGGTCAAGTAACTACTAAAACTATTACGGTTAAGGTTATAGTAAATCAGCTTCCAGTTATCAATGCTTATGATAAAACAATTTATTTAAATAGTAATTTTGATCCACTAGAAGGTGTTACAGCGAGTGATAAAGAAGATGGTCCAATTACTAAAATAAATGTTGATAAAAATGACGTTAAGACTGATACTTTAGGTAAATACGAGGTAACATATTCAGTTACTGATTCTTATGGACAAACAGTTACAAAAACAATCACTGTTACTGTTAGTGAGAAAGTATTAGAAGAAAAAGATGGTAAATTTTACTTAGATTATTTAAAAGAAGATAATGGCAATTTAATTATCAAAGGTTATAATACTATTCAAGGAATGAATAATAATTTGGAAAATAGTATTGATTATGAGATTATATTTGAAAATCAAAATACAGGAAAAGAATTTATTCAAAAGCTAGAGAGAATTACTAATAAAGATGAAATTACTTTACCTATAATATCAAATGATGGTTATGATTATGAATATTCTTGGTTTAAAGGACAAATTGATATAAATGCAATTCCTGCCGGTGATTATACTGTATATATTAAATCTATATCTGCTGATTATTATTCTGAATCATTACTTCAAAATATGTTGCTTAGTGAGCAGATTTCTCAGTTTAATACACAATCGAAGTTTGTTACAATTATGACTGATTATATGCGAAATGATATTCCTGTAATATTTGTGGTTCGTGATGAACAACTTGGTATAAAGGAAACATCAACTGATTCTAATCAATATAGTTATGTAGATACAATTGAGTTACATAATGATAAATTGCATTTAAAAGGAGCCTCTTATTCTGTTAATCTTGATATGCGAAAGGGTACAAATTTAAAAAGAACTATTGTATTTGAGAATATTGATACTTTTAATAGATATACTTATGATTTAGGTTATTTGGAAAAGGGAACATTTGATATTAATTTAGTTGCTGCTGATCAATTTGGAAAATCTAAAGATTTAGCTTGGTATGAAAAAGATCTTGATATTTCTAATTTACCAAAAGGTAAGTATGCTATATATATAATTAATAAGTCAAACATTTCAGATTATGGTGAGTTAAATGATGTACTATTTACTGATTTAAGTAAAGCTTCTGGTAAGATTAATGATAAAGATTATAGATTTTATTTAAATGAAAATTTGCGCAATAGAATTGAGCTTGAGATTAAATAAATAATTATTTCATAGTTTGTTATAAAGATAAAAATTCCTAATGATTATTGGCTCTCCGATTTTTAGTGGGGAGTAAAAAATAAAAACTTCGTGTTCTATTGGGAAGCTAATAACAAAAAACGACGGTAAATTGAACCGTCGTTTTTATGTACTTAAATGATGTATAATGAGTGTGTGAATAAACACTATAATCTAATAAGTACATTTTTATCTTATCATATTTTTATTGTATGTATTGGTAATTATGTTATAAAAAATGTAGGTTTTTAATGTTTTCTGTATTAGCTGATTACATTATTTAACCTACATTTTTATGCATTTTCTCTTATTGTAATTGTTACTGTATTACATGAATTAATAGTTATACCCTTTAAACTGTTGGCATTTAAAATTTGTCCTTGTTTACCACTTGTGGTTGTTACATAATCACAGTAGAAATTGTAACCTGGGTTTGATTTTTTGACATTTTCGCACGTAGCAGATGGATTGCCAATAACTACATAGTCTGGCTGTATATAGAATGTTTTAGTATTACAAGTAGGAGTGGATGGAGTATTTGTTCCACTGCTTGAACTTCCTCCTGAAGGTCTTGAGGTACTAGATGAACCACTACTTGACGGTCTAGATGTACTAGATGAGTTAGATGATGAACTTGATGTTTTGTTAGATGTACTTGTTGTTTTTTTACTAGTGGCAAGTGTAATTACAATTGTATCGCCTTTAGATATTTGAGTACCTGAGGCAATGCTTTGACTTATTACTTTACCTGAGTCTACTT
>CALVRQ010000083.1 GCA_944358685.1 uncultured Bacilli bacterium | reverse complement strand
TTATAAAGAAAATAGTAATGTTAAATTACCATCAAGTTTATCACAAGAGGAAAAAATTGTAGAATATTTAAAAATAAATAATAAAATCAATAGAAACATTGTAGAAAAATTATTGGGTATATCTAGTACAAGAGCTAAAATAATATTAAAAAATATGATTAATAATAATATAATTAAATCTATGAATAATGGAAAAAATACTTATTATGTGTTAAAATAAAATTAGATTGATTTTTATATATCCAATTATTAATGGGTTGTGGATAACTTTCCCAATGGCACCAGATTGATAATTGCTCGAACTTATGAGTTTTACTATATATTTTAAGATGTAGAATTAAATGGTTCTACATTTTATTTATATATTTTGCCATTTTGTCAAAATATATAGGGAGTTAGAGATTTTGCGTTTGAATTATAATTAGTTTTTAGATTATAAAAAAATAGTTGCTGAAAGAATTGATAATTTGAAGTGTAATGTATATAATAATATTTGATGATGAAAATGTATAAAGTAGATTAATATATAGTTAGGAAGATTATAAATGAGAGTTAGTCATGAATTTGGTCCATATATTAATAAAGATAGTGAAGTGTTGATTTTAGGTTCAATTCCTTCGGTTAAATCTAGGGAATATGGTTTTTATTATATGCATCCACAAAATAGATTTTGGAAAATTTTAAGTAGTTTATTTGATGAAGTATTTCCTGAAACTATTTTAGATAAAAAGCAATTACTCTTTAAATATAAAATTGCTTTATGGGATGTGATAGAATCTTGTGAGATTAACGGTTCAAGTGATAGTTCAATTAAAAATCCTAAGATTAATGATATTAAGAAGTTGATTGAAGAAACTAATATTACTACAATTTTTACCACGGGAAGAAAGGCTTTTGATTTATATAATAAGTATTGTTTAGAAAATGTTGGCATTAAAGCTATTTATTTACCATCTACTAGTGGTGCAAATGCTAAAGAGAGTAGCAGTAGTTTAATAGAAAAATATGAAATTATTTTAAAATATATTAAAAAGTAATATTTTTCTTTTTTTTTGCAAAAAAATAGGTTATAATTATATTATAGGGAAGGGGCAGTTAAAATGATTTTAAGGAAACCTTATGCGTTTTTTATAAAATATTTTAAATTGTTGCATGCTATTATTGTTGGTATAATTGTATTTTTGTTATATCGTTCTTTTTCTGTTTATAATTTTTTTAGAACGTATGTTGGTGATTATACGACAGCTTTAACTAATATGTCGCCTAGAGCAATGTTAAATATGTATAGCTTTGTATTTTCATTGTTGGTTATAATATTAATTATTGTTTTGCTTTCAGTAATGATTTATAAGAAAAAACCCAAAGGGCTTTATATATATAGTATAATTGTTTATATTGCATTAATTGCATTATTCTTTTTTACATATCCAATACTTAGAGATATTAATTCTTATTTAATTGATGTTAGATTATCTAGTGCTTTACGTGATTTTTATTTGATTGTTTGTGTTTTACAGTTTGTATGTTTAATTTTGTATTCAGTGAGAGCGGCTGGTTTTGATATTAAACAATTTGATTTTAGAACTGATTTACAACAGTTAGATATTGATGAAAAAGATAGTGAAGAAATTGAGCTTTCGTTAGAGTTTGATGGTAATAAAGTTCATAGAAATGTTAGATATCAATTAAGAAATTTTAAATATTTTTATAAAGAGCATAAATTTATTTTTAATACTTGTGTTATTATTTTTGTACTTGCAGTTGGATTTAATATATATATGAGTATTATGCTTTATAAGGTTAATTATGGTCAGGGAACAAGTTTTAGTGCGAGTGGCGTAATGATGAATGTTCAAGATTCTTATTTAACTCAATTTAATCCACAGGGAAAGAAACTTACTGATGATACAATTGTGGTTGTTAAGATGGATTTAAAAAGGCAAGGAAGTACAGAAGTTTTAAATACTGGGCTTACAACACTTATTGTCGATGGAGTGTCTTATGGACAAAATAGAGATTATGCGAAAGAACTTTACGATATTGGTGATGCTTATGTTGGTCAGACATTAAATGATGAATTTCAAAGATATATTTTAGCATTTGTAGTTCCTAAGGATGATGCAAATAAGAAGATGCAATTAAAATTTAATGATAATATAAGTTATGTTAGAGGAGAAATGGGAGCTAAAAATGTGTTTATTGATTTGAAACCAGTAGATTTAGATACTGAAGGGAAGACATATGATAGTAAAATTGGCGATGAACTTAAGTTTGATGACAGTGTTTTAGAGGCTTCGACTTTTAAAATTAAAGGTTATGAATTTAATACTAAGTTTAAAATAGGTTATAAATATTGTTATGCAACTGATAAATGTATTGATTCGTATGAATATTTAACACCTTCAGCGACTGGAAATTATTATAAGACACTTATGAGAATTAATGGTTATTTTGTACCTGATAGTGTAAATAATAGTGAGATATCATCTATAACTTCACTGCTTAATAATTTTGCTATTATTAATTATAAATTAAATAATATTTGGTATTCACAAAGAATTAATACACAAATAATTAAACCTAAAGTGGGAACTGATAATACCAATTATTATATTGAAGTACCACTTGATGTGATGAACGCTAGTGAGATTTACTTATCATTTAAAATTAGAAATTTGACATATAAATATGTTTTAAAACAGTGATACTATGTTATAATAGTAGAAAGGAGAATAGGTATGAGGTATATTAAGTATGTTGTTTTCACTTTTATTTGCATGATTTTTGTGCCTTTAGTTTCCCATGCAGATTGTGATTATCAAAGGGAAGCAGAACTTTCTAGAATTGCTTCAAATGTTCAAATTAATTATACTTATGAAATTACACGTGGATATCCAACGTTTACAGTTAATATAACTAATGTGACTAATGATATTTATATTGAAGATAATTTTGAACATTCTTTTAGTGGTCAAACTGAATTTAAACAAGATTACCGTTTAGGTCAAAATTCAGTTGAATATACTATTCGTTCAAATGACAATAATTGTAAAGGATATTCTATTACAACGAAGTATGTGAATTTCCCATATTATAATCAATTTTCAAGTTTGCCTGAATGCCAAAATTCTGATTTAGAAATGTGTTCTTTGTGGTATAATTCTAGTTCTTACACTCAAGATGAATTTTTAGAAGATTTGGAGAAGGCTAAGAGTAATAAGAAAGAGGTATCGTCAGAAAAGAAAGAAAAAGAAGGTACTTTAGATGTCTTGAAAGATATGTTAAGCAATAAAATGGTGATAGTTTTCGGAGTTGTTGTTTTGATTGCAGTAATTATATTAGCCATTTATTTTGTATTAAAGAAGGTGCGTAAACGATGAATAAAAAGACAGTTTTTTTGATATTTGTAGCAGTGATATCGTTGATGCTATGTGATAAAGCTTCGGCTTTATCTAGGGTAGGTTCTTATGGTTCAACTTGGCAGAGACATTCTGGAGTAACGGTTGTATCATTTAAGAATAATACTAATGAGGTTTTATCTGAATGGAGTGAAGGTGTTTTACACGTTAATAATACAATGGTATATTGTGTTCAAACAGGACGTAAGTTTAGGGCTGGTCTTACTTTAAGGGCTTATGATGCAGTATCATTTTTCCAAGGTAGATTTGGTTTGACTAAAGATGAAGCACAAGATTTATTAACAGAAATTGCACTTTATAATGATTATTTAAAATCTGTTAGAACTGATTTGACGATTGAGCAGCGACATTTCTTTGGTCAAACATTGATTTGGATGGCTGTAGATAATTATGCGAATTGGGAGGCAACTGGTTATTGGGTTGATGCGGGAAGAAATCCATCAATTTTCCCTTGTAAAGAGCAACCAGCTAGTAGCCAGTGTGTTTATGAAAATACAGCGTTTGAACAAACAATTGAAAGAGAAGCAAGAGCTTATTATGAAAAAAATAAGAAAAAAATGAAAGGTATTGGTGTTGTTTGGGATAATGGTTCGAACCAACCATTAGCAGAGCTAGAGGTTGTACCTGCTGATTATGATTATTCATATACAGCATCATGTGCAGACTGTGAAAATACTAATAGTGATTATTTAGCTTATACAATTAAAGACACTAGCAATTGGGAGGCTATTTTGGCTAGTACTTCTTCAAGCAATAGTAATGTACAAGGCTATTTTAGTCAAGGAAGTTATGGACAAGGAGAAGTATTTTGCCGAGAGGAGTTTAGTGTATATTTTCCAAATGCGCGAAGTCAGATATATGTAGAACCTGGTAGGTATTTTGTCATGAATCCAGAGGAAGAAGAACTGAATGGTTTGAGTGAGTTTGGTGCATCGCCAATACCTAATTTGAAACCTTATAAAGTATATAGAAAACGAGAATGTAGGGCAGAGGTTGATTTAGTACGGATGCCTAATGAGACTTTAGAAGCTTATCAAGCTAGAGTACTTAGAGCAAAACGAGCAGCTTTAAATGAATATGAGGAAGATAAAAAAGAGGATTTTGCTAAAAACATGGGGGATGTATGGTTTAAATATACAGAGACTTATGAAGATAGTAAGTATAATATGGACGAACCTGATGAACTTCAATTGTATAGTGTGTATGAAAGTAATCCTATGTTAGATTATGGTTCTGAATTAAAAAATGTGGCAGCAGATGATGCTCAACTTACAATGGAAAATACAAATCAATATAAATTACCAGAAGAATATTATAGATATATTAGATTAAGAGATGGTCTTTCTATGTCAAAGGTTCCATCTGAACCTTATAAAGAAGTTGGAATTGCTAATTTACCAGTTTCATTTGAGAATCATGGAGTAAAAATAGATTCTACTCATTATAAAGCAGCTGATATTCAATTTGCTTATGATTTACCTAGTAATGCGATGCTTGGATCAGCAGCTTCTAATAACGGATATTTGGCTACATCGTTAGGCAGTGGCGGTAGTGGTGGAAATTGTCTTGCTAAAAGTACAATTACAGGATCAGATCCGACTGCTGGATATTCTTGTAAAATTTTGACTTCTTATTTGCCGACTACGCCTCCTGATACTGATGAAGGTTGCGAAAGCCCAGAGGATGCTAAAAAGTTAGGCGTTGATTGGAATAGTAAGGAAGGTTATTGTTGTCCACCAGGAACTCAATATAATTCTAAGACTGGAAAATGTGATTCGGGGTCTACCAATGATGATTGTAATAGTCCGGAAGATGCCGAAAGGTTAGGCCTTGATTGGAATAGTAAAGGTAGTTATTGTTGTCCAGTTGGTACAAAATATAACCCTTCGACTGGTAGTTGTGAGAGTGAGCCAAATGACCCGGGCGATAACGATGGATGTAATAGTGAAGAAGATGCTAGTAGACTTGGTGTAGATTGGAATCCGATTGCAAAAGTATGTTGTGCAGAAGGAACAGAATTTAATTCTGAGACTGGAAAATGTGCAGTGGGCAATGAAACTGAATATGTTTGTCCAGAGAGTGATTGCCCTTATGGATGTTGTCCATCTGGTGAATGTGCACCTATGCCTGATGGTACCTGCCCTGGTGGTGGTGGAATAGATGTAATATATAGAACAATTGATTTGGAAGATCCATTTCCTGGTCAAGATGCAGAAAGAAGAGAGACGGGTGCTAATTGGTGTAATTATAATGTAAAAACTCATGCAATTGATTGTAGTTATAATAATGGAACTTCTAATAATTATATTATAAGAAGTGGTAATGGTCATAAAGTATACGATGATGATCATGTATTATATGAGATTACACTTGATTCGCAAACTATAAAAACAATAAGAAATTACAATGATAAAGAGAAGTACGATAACTGGGATTTGGAATGTTATAAAAATGGTACGAGATGTAAAAGTAATTTTTTAAGTAGTACCGTTCGTAGTAAAATGAGTGGAAAATGTTACAACGCTAGTTATTCAAATTTCTATTCATGTGACAAAGATGTTTAGGAGGGAGTAAGACATGAAGGAATCATTTTGGGGTATATTTGTTGTGGGCCTTGGAATTTTATCAATATTCTTTATTGTTTTATTCCAAAGTTTAACAAATACTGATGAACATAATTCACAACTTTTAAAAGAAGTAACAGAAGCAGCTATGTGGGATGCATTTGATTATGCTTCTTATAGAACAAATGGTACTATTCGAATTTATCGTGAAAAATTTGTTGAAAATTTTATTCGAAGATATGCTGAAAGTGCGAGTAGAAGTAGAGAGTATGTTATAAAGTTTTATGACATTAATGAGGAACCACCAAAAGTAAGCTTGAGTGTACAAAGTGGAATTGTTGGTGTTGCAGGTAGTACTAGAATGACATTTGATTTACAAAATAGAATTGATGCTATTTTAGAAGTACCTTATTAAAATAAAAGAAAAGAGAGGATGAGTTTATGAATAATTTGATGGCTTCTGCCAAAAGGTTTTTAAAAAACAAAAATATTGTGACAATTGCCGGTGTTATAATTATTTTGATTTTACTGTATGTTGGTTATAGTACACAAATCAACAGAGCAGTAGAACCGGTATCTATTCCTGTAGCAACTCAGACTATTCAACCTAGAACTGAAATAACTGATGATATGGTTCAGATGGTGGACATGCCTAATGTTTCACTAAGCGATAATGTAATTAGAATAAGGTCACAGATTGTGGGAAAATATTCTAATGTTAATTCTGTAATTCCAGAAGGTAGTATGTTTTATACAGATACTGTTGTTGATGTTGATGAACTACCTGATGCGGCTTTTTCTAAGGTTAAAGCTGGAGAAGTTGCTTATAATTTTCCAGTTGATATGGAAAGTACTTATGGTAATGCGATTATGGCCGGAAATATGATTGATATTTACATGAAGATTGGTGATGGTCAAGATGAAAAAATCATGCTTGGTAAATTAATTGAAAATATTGAAGTTTTAGCAGTTAAGGATTCTGCTGGTCGAGCTGTATTTGAAGATACTAGTGAGAGTAGAAGTCCTTCTATGATGATTTTTGGCCTTAAGCCTGAGTTGTATATAATGCTTAAGAAAGCTTCTTATATGGGTTCTTTGGGTGTTGAGTTATATCCTGTACCTCATGGTATGTCAGTTGAAGGAGAAGAGACTGCTACTCAAGTTTCTACACAACAGTTAGTGGATTATATTGATGCTCATTCTGTTAATATTCCAATTGCAGATGAGAGTGTTAAAGATTTATTAACTCCAAAGATTACTGAAACAGGTGGTGCTAGAAATACTGTAACAATTACATTCCCAGAAGGTTGTGGCAGTACATATACTTGTACTTATGTTAAAGATGGTGGACAACCTAAAACTGTTACTAATAAGACTACTGAAAAGATTGTGTATACTGGTAATGGAACATTAACTGCTACTGTACAAGAACAAGATGGAACTCCACATACTATTACTACAGATATTCCAATGACTAATTCAACTGATACGGAGTCTTAATATGACAAATGTTTTTGAACAAATTGATTTTGGTCATTTAAAACCTTATTTAGCTGATGATGATATTACAGATATTTCTTATGATAATGGTGGACAAATACATTTAAAAACATTATCTAAAGGTATATTTAGGGTTGAAAATCCCGCTATTAATAACGCATTTATGGAAAAGCTAGCGTTTCAATGTTCTAATGTTATGGGTAAAACTTTTAATATGGCACATCCATTCTTGGATGCTGAAAGTGCAGAGTTACGTTTAGCTTTTATCCATGATTCTATTGCTCAAAATGGAATTGCATGTGTTGTACGTAAGACACCAGCAAAAATACGTTTACAAAAAGAAAAAATAGTTGCAGAAAAGTATGTTGAATTAGACATTATTGATTTTTTGGAACAGTGTGTACGTGGACATTGTAATATAATTGCTTGTGGGGAAACTGGTTCTGGAAAAACAGAGTTTATTAAGTATTTAGCTTCTAAAATTGCAGAAGATGAAAAAATCATTACGATTGAAGATACTTTGGAACTTCATTTGGATAAGATATTTCCACATAGAGATATAGTTTCTATGAAAACTAATAATATTGCTTCTTATACTGATATTTTGGAAGCTTGTATGCGTCAGAATCCAAAATGGATTTTACTTTCTGAGGTTCGTAGTGCGGAGGCTGTACTTGCAGTTCGTAACTCAATTTCTTCAGGTCATTATATTTTATCAACAATTCATGCAGATAAAGCGTCATCTATTCCAAACCGTCTTTATAGTTTGCTTGAAACTAATCAAGATTTGAATCAGTTTATGAGCTCTATTTGTAGATATATTCAGCTTGGAGTTTATATTCGTGGTTATACAGATAAGGCTACTCATAGCTTTAAACGTGAGATTGCAGAGGTTACAGAGTTTTATGTAACTAATGATACTAATGAAGCTGGTCATAATGTAATTTATAGAAAAGGTGCAGATGGTAAGGTAATTAGAAATAATCCGAGTCCATATTTAATTGATTATTTGGAAGTTCAAGGTGTATTTTTACCTAAGGAACTTCAAAATATGGCTGGTGAACCTTATACTGATGCAGAGTCTATGAAGGCAAGTGCACAAGCAAATAGTATGGCTCAAATCTCTGAAAAATCTGATTTTGTTAATACTGAAAATACTATTAATTCTGTGAATAATCAAACTAACACGACTAATTTTACTGGTGTTTCAAATAATGGTTTTGTACAATCTGTGTACAATAGTGTCCCTGTTTCAGAGGATAAAACTGTGGAAAATTTATTTGAGTAAAGGAGGGTACTATGACATTTATAATTCTTTTAGCGGTTACTTTTATTGCTATATTTGTTGTATTGTATCGTAATAACAGTAATTCAAACAATGTTTACAAGTTTATTAATAAAAAAATGGGTGTGATTTATGAAAAGTATGCTCCTTATTCATTTAGGACAATTAGACAAAAAATTAAGGAGTTGGGTCAGGAATATACACCTAGACAGTATGCAATTCAAATAATAGTATTTGCTGTTGGTGCAGCCGTAATTACTTATTTATATTTTTATAATATTGTTGTATCTATTATTTATGCTTGTTTGGCTGTGGCTGTAATTCCATATTTGACATATTTACGTTGTAAGAGATTATATAGTGAGTTTATTTTTGAACAAATACAAGTATATACTACTAATACAATAATGGAATTTGCAACGACACAGTCTTTTGTTAAAGCACTTGAAGGAGTATATTCTTCAAATGTGCTCGAGGATCCTGTTAAAGCAGATGTTAAAATAATGATTGATATGGCATATGAGAATGGTACTATTGATCAATCACTTAATTATATGAATGCTAAATATGATTTTCATATTGTACGAAATATGCATCAATTATTTTTACAAATTACTAATGAAGGTTCAAGAGATGCTGGAGAGTCACTTGAAAACATGAGTCAGGATATTGATATGCTAGTTGAAAGTGTATACCGTGATAGAATTGATAGAGCAACTTTCCATAAGAAGTTTTTACAATTTGGTGTTATTCTTTATTTGATGGTTATGCTTGTTCAATTTATGCTCGGTATGGAAACTTATAATCAGATGCTTGAAGATTGGTGGGTACAGTTATTACTTCATGGTATTATTTGGTTAAATACGTTCTTCATCTTGTCTGGTGAGAAATATTATAATGAAGATGTGGGGGCTGAGTAATATGAGTTTAGGATTAATATTTATAATTATTGCAGTTATTTTGGTGTTTATTCTTGAAGTTAATAATCATTTTAGTTCTAATAAATTTATTAAAGAAACTGAACCTTATTTTAAAGTGTTGATGGAAGATGATTATGAGTTTTTACTTAAGATAAGATATGGCAGTGATGTTGATGTTGAGAAAATGTTTGGACTTAGAGTTCGTAATGGGATTGTTGGAATAATTTTTTGTTTATTTATATTTTTACAACAACTTTCATTTGCATATGTTCTTTTGTCATTTTTAATTGGATTTGCCCTTTTTAAAATGCCTTATATGCAACTTAGTAGTTATTATAAACAAAATTTGCATAAAATTAATTTAATGCTTCCATACTATTTAAAGGGACTAGAAATTTTAGTTCAGCACTATACTGTACCGGTTGCTCTTTCTCGTTCAATTGATACTGCACCTGAATTATTCAAGTCAGGTTTAAAAGAGTTAGTAGCCAAAATTGATGCGGGAGATTCTTCTGTACAGCCTTATATGGATTTTGCACATGAATATCCAGTTCGTGATTCAATGAGAATGATGAGATTGCTTTACCGTTTAGGTCTTGGTAGTCAAGAAAATAAACAAGAACAGTTACTTATGTTTTCTAGAACAATATCTACTTTACAGAATAAAGCTCGTGAACAAAAATATAAAGAACGTCTAGAAAAGATGGAAAATAAAACGATGATGATGCTTTTTGGCACTGGTGGAGGTATACTTGGATTTCTACTTTTGTCAATGATGATGATGATGAGTTATTAAGTGTAGTCAAATATAATAATTTGTGTTATAATTTAAAATAGGAGGGTAGGTGATAGTTAATGAAAGAAGCAGCAGGAGAAGCAAACTTAACAGTTGTTGCTATTATTTTGATTGGTGTTATTGTTGCAGTTGTTACACCACTTGTCAACAGTTTAATGAGTAGTACTGCTTGTAGAGCGTGCTGTACTGATTCTGGAGGATATTGGCAAGGTGATGGTTGTACTAATCCAGGTTCAGGATATGAAAAATGTGTTACTGATGCTGGTGAGGATCCATCTGAATGTTAGTAAAAAAAAGCTTGCTTTTTTGGAAGCAAGCTTTTCTTGAATAATAAGGCGGTGAGATAAAATGCGGGAAGGAATAGGTAGTGTATTTTTATACAATATGATTATTTTGTTTATTATAATTGTATTTGGTTTACTTTCGGCAACTATTAGTTATTATAAAGCTTTTAAAGTAAATGAAAGATTATTATATATAATAGATAAGTTTGAGGGATATAATAGTTATTCTGAGGAAGAAATGGAACAATTTTTGACATCTATCGGCTATACTTATAGTCCAACAGGTCAAAATGATTGTCCTAAAACTATGAATGGTGGCATTCTTTTAACTGCTAGAAATGCTAAACATCTTTACTGTGTTTACTATTATAGTGATGATCGTGGAACTCAAGAAGCTGGTAGACTTAATGGTGATAACGAACCAATATATTATAATTATGCACTTACTAGTTATATTTATGTTGATTTACCTATTGTTGGAGCATTTAAAGTACCGGTTTATACAAAGGGTGAACGAGTATATAATTTTAGTGATAATCAGAGGCAGGGTGATAGAATATGAAAGAGGCTATAGCTAATGCCGGAATATTTAATTTAATTATTATATTTGTTATAATACTGCTTATGTTCTTTATTGGTTCTCTTTCCTATTCTAAAGCCTTTAAGGTCAAAAATAAGATTGTTGAGGAAATAGAGAAGGATCAAGGCTATACTAGTTCTACGGAAGCTAGAGTGGAAGAATGGCTTGGTAATATAGGATATAGAGCTAATGTGGGATATAATAAAAATTCTGATGTTTGTCCAAGTACAGCTGAAGGTAATGGTGGTCGTGGTGGCAAATTAATGAATTCTGAGGGTGTTTATCAATACTGCGTATATGAATTTGATACTTGTGGTTCAGGTTCTGATACTGCTAAATGTGGAAAATATTATCGTGTAATATCTTATATGTATTTTGATTTACCAATTTTAGGTGGTTTGTTAAAATTACCAGTAAGTGGTGAAACTATGATATTTAATGAAATTGATAGCTAGGGGGTGGAGAATTTGAATGTTATAATAGCGAATAAATACCGTGATGCTTTATCTAATTTAGATATTGAAGTTATAAAAAAATTGGAAGGCGAATATACAGTTGATGAAATTATAAATACTTTTCAGAATTTCTTTTTTCAGAAAATGATTTTAGATGTTACAGCATTAAAGGACTATAAAGATGTTAAGACTTTACAACAGTTATCTTTATCTTTAGATGTTGATAAGGTTGTTTTATTGCTTGACGGTTCACCCGAAACGTCTAATCCTGAGTATTTGTCTGACTTAATATCAGTTGGAATTTATAATTTTACAATGAATGTTGATGGTGTTAAATGGCTTATTGAGCACCCTAATAGTTATCGTGATGTTGCACAGTATCATCAGCTTGATACAATTCATGATACATACAGTGTTGGTGCAGCACCAGCTAGTTATGCTCAGGATTTTAAGAAGTGTTCTGTAATATGTTTTAAAGATATTACTCCTGGAGCAGGCGCAACTACACTTGTTTACATTGCAAAAAAGCAACTTGCTCATAATTATGATGTTGTGGCTGTAGAAGTTGATAAGCATGATTTTATGTATTTTGATGAAGATAAGATGTATAGTGTGAATAGTGGAGAGCTTGGTAATACAATTTCTAAGTATAGTTCTTCAGATATTATATTGTTAGATGGAAATGCTAGTCCAGCGGCCGAGACGCTTGCTAGTGAGACAATTTATTTATTAGAACCATCTAAAATACAGCTTAATAAGTTATTAGCTCGTGATCCTAAAGTACTTGAAAGAAATAAAAATAAGAAAATTGTTTTGAATCAATGTATGCTTAGTAATCAAGATGTTTCAGATTTTGAATTTGAGACAGGTCTTACTGTATTTGCTACACTTCCACCTTTGAATGATCAAAGTGATGAAAATGAGGCTTTGGATAAGTTTTTCGTTAAGTTAGGTTTTTATAAGCAAGATTCTGCTAATCAAGGAGAAGGTAAAAAGGGAATTATGGGTATATTTAAATAATTCTTTTTTTGTAAAGTTGTTTTGTTCTTCTATTGACAAAAGTTGGAATAAAAGGTATATTTATTATATAGATTAAGAGGAGGTTAAATTATGAATTTATTTAATACTTTAGATTATTGTCAAGGAGTTGTAGAGGGCTTTTCTGGTATTCCAACAGGAATTGGTAATGTTATTCATTTAATTGTTGTTGCTATCCAAATAGTCGTTCCAATATTGCTTATTATTTGGGGTATGATTGATTTCGCAAAAGCTATTATTGGCCAAGATGAAGATAAAATTAAAGCTGGTCAAAAACTTTTCATGAAAAGACTTATTGCCGCTGTATTAGTATTTTTGATTGTTACGATTGTACAACTTTTGATTAATGTAGCTGCAAGTATAGCTGATGGCGATGATGCTGGTACAGATACTAATCGTATATGGACTTGTGCAAAAGAAATAATTTCTGGACAAGAATCGTAATTAATTTTTAGAAAGTGGGAATGAGATATGGATTTAATTTATATGTTAGATGCCGCTGATTCGACTTTATGTGAAGGTATTTTAGTACCTAATGCTTTATTTAATGTAGTATCAACAATTATTAAGGGTATTAAGATAGTAGTTCCAATATTACTTATTATTTGGGGTATGATGGATTTTACAAAGTCTGTTGTCGCTAAAAAAGAAGAAGATATTAAAAAAT